>JAJZZT010000486.1 GCA_021797415.1 Bacillota bacterium | reverse complement strand
GCAATTCCAACTGTCGACGCTAGTCCGATCTGTCGCGTCGGGTGAGCGACAGATCTCCAGTTACGATTTTCATCCGGCGTCCGGGCTGCTCACGTTTGTCATGAGCGATTCGACCGCGACGGACGACCTGTACATCATGCGGATCAACAGCGCGTTGGAAAAGAAATTAACGGACGTGAATCCCTGGGTGCGAGAGAAGGCGCTCGCCGTTCCGGTCACCTATATGCTCAAGGGATATGACGGGATTGACCTGCAGGGCTGGTGCATGATGCCGCCGGAAGAAGCGGCGGCTCCAGACAGGGTCCCCGTCATCGCGGTTGTGCCGGGGAGGGCGCACGGGATGATCGGTCACGTCTTTTCCTTCGTCATGCAGTTGCTGGCGTCCGCCGGATTTGCGATCGTGTACGGCAATCCGCGGGGGTACGGCGGATACAGTCAGAAGTTCACGGATGCCAACCGGGGGGACTGTGGCGGCACGGACGGTCGCGATGTGCTCGCGATCATCGATTCGACGCTCTCCATGTACCCGTCGCTCGATCCTGACCGGATGGGCATCATGGGCGAGTCTTACGGCGGATTTCTGACCAATTGGATCGCAACGCACACAGACCGCTTCAAGGCGGCCGTGGCGCAGGGAGCCGTTTCGAACTGGACCAGTTTTCTCGGGACGAGTGTGGATGGATACCGTTTTGTGGAATCGGAATTCAAATGGGTGCCGAAAGTCGACTCTTGGAATGACGGCGATGAATTGTGGGACCGGTCGCCCGTGAAGTACGCGTCGGGCGTCGTGACGCCGCTTTTGCTCATGCACGGCGAGCAGGACAGGCACGTTCCCATCGAGCAGGCGGAGCAGATGTACGCAGCCCTGCGGAGAACGGGAAAAACGGCCGAATTTGTGCGTTTCCCGCATTCCGGCCACGATTTTGGCTGCGCCGGTCTGCCGTCCCTCCGCCATGAGCGCTACCTGCACCTGCTGGACTGGTTTCAGCGGTATATCTGATTGCGGACGCAACTTAAAGAGCGTGTTCAAAAAGAGGGCAGGGTTGACCCGCACAGTGCAAGGGGACATGGGATAAACCGAGTGTGTAGTGGATGTTATCCCATGTCCCCTTGGAAGCAGCCAGAAATGTGGACCGAGCGTACGTTCTTGGTACGTGAGGGAGTATTTCTGGCGATGACGCGGCAATGTGCCGGGGAGTTCTGCCCCCTTTTTGAACAACCTCTTAAAGCGACGCATCATGGCGTCGGCCGGAGGCGTGCCTGCGCGGAGATCGCCGGATGGCGGATATGCGGGCGGCGGATATGCATGCGTCAATTTGTGATTGTGCAAATTGTGCGGTGCTGCTATCATGAGAGACAGACTGGGGAAGGAGGTGGTCATCATGCCGATTCTGCTCGGGGCTGTGCCGGTTGGCGTGTTTTGGCTGCTTCCTTGCGGAAGAACCGGGTGTTTCTCCTCCTGAAGAAAAGCGGAGAGAGGCGCGGTATCCGGCGGTCGCAGCATCCTGTGCTGCGACCGCCGGTTTTTGTTGTGAGGAGGGGAGTTGTCCGGATGATTGCGCAGGTCACGATGGAAGATGCAGTGCCGGCAATCGAAGTGAACGGTGTGTACAAACGGTTTGCGGGAGGACGGAAAAACGGCCGCCGCAAGACGTTTGTCGCGGTGGACGGCGTCAGTTTGCGCGTGGGGCAAGGAGAGGTGTTCGGACTGCTCGGAGCGAACGGGAGCGGCAAGTCGACGCTGATCCGGCTGATTTCCACACTCCTGTATCCGGATGAAGGGGCTGTATCCGTATTTGGTCACGATGTGGTCCGGGAACGGCGGACGGCGCGACGGTTGTTGAACCGGGTCAGTGTCGAGGCGTCCTTTTTCAAAAAGCTTTCCGCGATCGAAAATCTGATGTACGCGGGGAGGCTGTACAATCTCTCCGGTCGGGAAACGCGCGAGCGCGTGTTTTCCCTGCTCACGCAACTCGGGTTCTCCCAGGCGAAGATCCGCGCGCCCTTGGAGCAACTGTCCCGCGGCATGCAGCAGAAGGTGGCGATCGCCCGTGCGCTCATGACCGATCCGAAGCTGCTTTTGCTCGATGAACCGACGACAGGCCTGGATCCGCGCTCAAAGCGCGACGTGCAGGAACTCATCGCCAGGCTGCATGCGGACCACGGAGTGACGTGCCTGCTGACCACGCACGATATGGAAGAGGCGGAGCGGCTTTGCGACCGCATCTCGATCATTGATCGCGGGCGCATCGTGGCTCTGGGAACGGCGGCGGAGTTGAGGGCGTCGGTCGAGGGCGCGGCCGAGACGATGGAGGACGTGTTTTTTGCACTGGTGGGACGGACCTGGGGTGATGAAGACGATGATGAATGAACTCGCCGTCGAGGGGCGGACACTGTACGCGTTCATGGAACGAAATTTTCATCTTGTGCGCCGTTACCTTTCCTGGGAAATCGTGTTTCTCTTTTACAACGCGATCAACGCCATGACAATCGGCTATATCGGCGTGAACACACCAGTAGCGCACCGCAGCCAAACGGTGCTCTACCTGCTGATCGGGGCGTTGCTCTGGGGATACCTGTCGCTGTTGTTCGATGAGGTGGCAAATTCGATTAGTTGGGAGCGGTGGGAAGGAACTATTGAATACACATTCATGGCTCCCATCCGGCGTTTGACGCACCTGCTCGGCATGTGCCTGTATGCGGCAGCCTACGGAGTGGTGCGCACCGTCATCGTCCTGGGAGCACTCGCCCTGTTTTTTCACATCTCGCTTTCGGGAGCGAACCTGTGGACAGGTGTGGTCGTGCTGATCGTCTCCAGCGTCTCCTTCATGGGTCTGGGCCTGATTGCCGCCACGCTGCCACTTTTGTCCACGGAACGCGGCGTGCAGGCGACGCACATCATTCAGGGACTCATCCTGCTGATCTCCGGCATCTACTAT
>JAJZZT010000514.1 GCA_021797415.1 Bacillota bacterium | reverse complement strand
GCCCGCTGTCGTAACGCTCGCGCGAGACGGCAAACAGCGCGATCTCCCGCGCCTTGACCGGACTTAGCACATCGGCTCCCACAAACGCGAGCAACGCTGCGCCCAACCCGCTGGCATCCCCTGCGCCAACCGTCACCGCGCATCGGCTCACGGCCGCCTGAAAGGCAAACAGCGCGGGTTCATCAAACGCGGCATCGTCCGCAAAAAGATGAAAAGCGAGAGAAGCGCCGTTAGCGATATCCGACAGTGCGCCGTCCACGCTCAGAACCATTGAGCGCAGCGCCGCCGCAAACAGGTCCACCGGGCGCAGGCCCGACCCCACATCGACCAGGGCGACGCGATCCGGCCGGCCGGATAAAGCGCGAAACACCAGCGAATCGCCCTGTAAAAGCGCCTCGTCCAGGCCGTCTCGCAAACCGTTCCCGGAAAACAGCGCTTCAAGCCACAGCCATGCCTGTTGCGGCGCGGAAAAACGGGCAAAAAAGGCGTACGCAAAGCCTCCCGTCCTGGGCAGCCCGACCGGCCGCACCGCGGCGGCGCCAGAAGACAGCATCTGCGCCTGCCGATCGTCCAGTCGCACGATCAGATATCCTTCCTCGCGGTATCCGATGAAACCGGCGCCCGCCTCGTCAACGCCTGTTGCGTACAGGGCGGCGACCGGAGTGCAGGCGATGGAGGTGACAGGCGCGCGCGCTCCGCCCAGATAGACGGCGGCGACGCGCCCAAGGACGCCCGGATGGTTCGCCAGGTGCGGCCACACCGCTTCGGGAAGCGGGACATCCTGCGCTGTCTGCACAAGATCCGCCAGGTCGTGGCTGATGTCAAGGAAGCACGACTGCCCCTGCGTAAGGTTCCACAACAGCCAGCTCTCCACTCCGCCCACGCGCAGGCCGCTTGCGCTTCGTTCCGACGCATTTGCCAGTTGAGGAACACAGGTCAGCAAAAACGACAATCGTCCGCCGAAATTCCTGGCCGGCCAGTCTTCCGGCGTCGTCCATAGGCCGACGGGTCTGCCCGACACCGCTTCCCAGCACACCAGCGCGTGAGGGGACGCCGCGATCCCGACTGACGCAAGTTCAAACGGTGTGATGCCGGCTCTGCGCACGGCCACGTCCGACAGCGTGATGGCGGAACTGAGCAATTCGTCGGCCGACAGCGGCCCATCCCACACGCGGAGCGCGCGGGCCGCCTGACTGCCGTCCGATCTGTATATGTACACCGCAAGCTGCCGGGAATCCTGCACAATGGAGAGGACATAGCCCTCACGATCTTCCAGCACGCTTGAAACACCCTCTCCCGACGACAAGCGGTCCGACATAATTCCATATCGCATTGATTATACCATGGCTTGTCCCCGCCTTATCGCGCAGGACTGCTGCACATCTGGAATCCCGTCGCCTGTACAGCGGACTTTATCCCATGTCCCCGAGCCAGGATGCGAGGGCGGGAACGGTGGGAAGATAGACGTCGCCGTATTCACCGGAAGGAAAATGGTCGCGCGGACCGATCCCGGCAAAACGCAGTCCCGCCGCCCGCGCCGCGAGAAAATCCGCCGGCGAATCGCCGACAGCCAGCGCGCGTCCGGGCCGGACACCCGCGGCGGCGGCCTGAAACGTATAAGGATGCGGTTTGGCCAAAGTTCCCTCGGGCGCCCCTGACCGCGCTTCTTCTTGCCGCACTTCGTCGATCGTCACGATGCGCCGCCGCTCAAAGAGCGGCCACAGCCGCAGGGCGCGCAGGGCGTGTTCCGCCTCCCGGCGCGGACGCCCTGTCCCGATGCCGAGCGAGTGTCCGCTTTCGCGCAGCGTTTCCAGCGCACTACTCATCGCGCGCGGGTCGGTCATGCAGCGTTCCTGTCGCGCCAGCCCCGCGCGCAACCACTCGCTTTTCGCCTGCCTGTCGCCGAGAAAACAGGCCTGGAAGCGGTCGATGACCCGCTTTTGCACATCGTCCCCCATTTTCGCGGCAGTCTGGGACAGCAGCACGTCCAGCAGTTCCTTCCCCGTCTCCCGATAGCGGGCAAGATCCAGTGTAGCCTGAGCACCGGACTGATCCACACCGCGCCGCCGCATCAGGACAAACAGCAACACAACCGCAAGCGCCTTGTCCCAGTTGCTGTTTATCGCCCGCGCCCGCAGTTCCCGGATCAGGGCGGCGGGCAGATAGTGTTCGCGCAGCAACGCAACATCGGACTCCGATGCGACGGTCTGCGGATCGGGCAGTCCGGCTGGCCGGCGGTTGTCCATGGTTTTTGCAAAGAACGCGACGGTCAGAGCCGCCGCATCCAGATAGCCCTCCTCGGACAGGATGACGCCATCGAGATCAAACACCACCAGGTCGAACTCGCGCACGCTCATTGCTCTCCCACGCGAATGCCGATATTTCCGGCCACGCCCGCCGTCATGCCCGCCCGCCACGGCCGCTGCGACAGCGCTTCGTACAGCGCCATGCCGAGTCCGCGAAATGCGGATTCCCAGATGTGGTGCCCATGTCCGTCGCGGCCCTTGAGCAAGTCGACGTGCAGCGTACACTGTGCGCCCTGGACGAATCCCTCCAGGAATGCCACGAGGTCCTCGCTGTTCATTCCCTCCGTCTGTTCGGGCAACCGCACGGCGCCGCGCGTGAAATCCAGGTGGGCGCGATTTTCCAAAGAGATCACGACGCGCGTGAGCGCCTCGTCGATCGTCCCGTACGCCGCGCCGTACCCCACGATGCCCGCCGCCGCGTTGCGCTCTGCGTATTCCTTGACGGCGCGGCCGAGGGTGATCCCCACATCCTCTGTCACCAGATGGGCGAGGTCAAAATGGTCCAACCGCACCGTCAGGTCGATGTTCAACTGCCCCCGCCACGCGACGTGTTCCAGCATATGGTTGAAAAACGGCAGGGGTGTCCGCAAATTCCGCTTGGCTTCCGGATCGCGCGGACCGCGGTCCAGCACCA
>JAJZZT010000523.1:293-2942 GCA_021797415.1 Bacillota bacterium | reverse complement strand
ACAAAATGCGGGGCGGCTGGGCGCCGCGCTGAGCAAACGGCGAGACATCATGGTCGACGCCGCGCAAAAGTATTTCGGCGAAGAACTGGCGTTTGCGGTTCCGCAGGGCGGCTATCACATTTGGGGCAAATTCAGGCGGCCTCTTCCCGACAAGGTCCTGCTGGAGACCGCCCTGCGCTACGGCGTGGTCGTTGTGCCCGGATCCGTGTACGGGGAGGAACCGGGTTATGTGCGCCTCACGTACGCCAGTTCATCCGAGTCGGAGATCGAAGAAGGGGTGCGCCGGTTGCACGCCGCCCTGCAAGCGGTCGCAGGCGAAACAAAGTCAGCCTCATTGCAGGAGCGGGATGAGCCCATACGCTGAGAAGCCGGGGCGCAACCACGGTCCGGATCGCTGATTTTACGATCCGGACAACCCGTCGGGCGCACTCTCGCGAATTTCGATTTCCTCAAGCGACAGTCCTGTCGTTTCAAACAGCCGGTTGGTCGACACAATGACACTGTACAAGACGATCGGAAGGGCCAATGCCAGCATGGTGTAGGTGAAACCGATGGTAACAATGGCGACGGGCATGAGATAGGTCACGATGATCACCGCCACACGCCCCGCCCCGTTAATGACGCCCTGGCTGAACGCGCGGAACTGCGTCGGGAACAACTCGGACCCCCAGGCCCACTGCAATGCAGACGCCCCGCCCCAGTCGAAGAACCCAAACAGGAAGAACGCAGGGACAAACAGCGCTGGTTTCGTGACAGTGAACGCCATGACGATCGCAAAGAGGATGGTGGGAATCTGCGACAGCAGTGCCAGACTTCTATGGCTGATGCGGTCGATGAGAAAGGACCCGGCTATCGTCCCCAGGCAGTTGAATCCCCAGAGCATCAGCGTGAATACCATCGATCCCTCGGTCGACGCATTGCTCACGTACTTGAAGATGTACGGGGAGGAGATGGTGGACGCGGCGCCGGCGAGCGCATTCAGCCAAAACACGACCGCGACAAGGGAGATCTTCTTTCCCCAGCCTGTCCCTCTGACCTTCTGCCGCATTGCGCCGGCCCGCCGCATCTCCTGCAGTTCAGCAGGAGGAATACCGAGACGGCGGCACGCGTCTTCCGCCTCCGCGACTCTTCCTTGCCGCAACAGCCACCTTGGCGATTCGGGAAGCGTCTGCCGCAAAACCAGGACGATGAACGCCGGCACGGCGCCAAGACCCAACAGCCAACGCCAGGTGGACAGGCCTGCGAATTGGGAGACCAAAAGCGCCACAATCACGGAAAGGATGGCGCCAGCCGTCCACAGTGTCTGTGACAGAGACCCGAGAATGGCCCCCCGGCGCTTCTTGGTTGCAACTTCAGCCAGGAAGGCCATAGCCGTCGGAATGTCCGCGCCGATGCCGAGCCCGACCACCAGCCGCGCCGCGAACAGTTCCCAGACATTCGTGACAAATGCGGACAAAATGGAGGCGACAACAAAAAAGAGCAGATTGAAGACGAAGATCGTCTTCCGTCCGAGACGGTCCGCCAGATTCCCGAAAAACAGCATGCCCAGCAGTGCTCCCAATACGCCGGCGGATCCAAGCAAACCCACCTGAGAAGCTGACAGAGCAAAAGCCGGCTTGAGAAACAGATTGGCCGTCCCAATGACGAGCAGATCATACCCGTCGATGAAGATCCCCATGCCGATCAACACGATGGCCTTTCTGCGTTCTTTTGAGATAGCGGTTCCGCCCTCGCTCACGACGGTGCCATCCACGATCATCACCCTCCATATGCCGGGGCCGGGGTGCGAAGAATCCGCACCCGCGCCGTCCCTTCACAGTTCACTGGTGATGCGGCGATATAATTGTCGGTAGTTTGCGTATCCTTCCTGATACACATTCCTCCATGGACCAGAAAAGCCGTCAGATCCAATATCTTCCACAGCCGCCGCATACGCAGGGTGGGAAAATACAGTTCTTCCCGCCAGGACAGCGGCACCGACCGCCGGCCCCTGCTCCTTGATCCATTTGACAGGCAGTCCGAGAATCGCTTCTGTGATGCCCCGCCAGACGGGGCTCTGCGCCCCTCCCCCCGAAGCTGTCATGAGTTCGGGAAGGGCGATGTGGTCGCGCATGGCTTCCAACACATCGCGCAGCGAATACGAGATCCCTTCCATTACCGACCTGGCCATATGGGGGAATGTATGCCTGACCGTGAGCCCCAGCCACGCCCCGGCCACGCCGCTGTCGGCGTGGGGACAGCGCTCCCCCGCAAGATAGGGCGCGAAGAGCAGCCCCTCCGAACCGGCCGGCGCCTCGCCGGCCAGCCGGGACAATTCATCGTAGGACCGGCCGGAGCCGAATGTATCGCGAAACCAGCGGAACGAACCCCCGGCGGACTGCGTCACTCCCATCACGAACCACGTGTCCGGAACGGCGTGGCAGAACAGGTGCAGCCCATGCGGCAGCGGACCGTCCTGTGAAGGGGAAGGCGCGAGGACCACCCCGGATGTGCCGAGCGAAAGCGCGGCGGTTCCCGGCCGTTCCACGCCCGCCGCAATCGCCGCCGCGGGCTGGTCCCCGGCGCCGGCCACCACCACCACACGATCGCCCAACCCAAACTCGCGTGCGATCTCAACGCGCAGAATCCCGGTTACTTCTGGTCCCTCAA
>JAJZZT010000523.1:0-283 GCA_021797415.1 Bacillota bacterium | reverse complement strand
CTGGTCCAAACGCATCCCGACGAGGTCGACGACGGCCACCGACCACTTGCGACGGGCGATATCCAGCATCAGCGTACCCGATGCGTCACTCACGTCCGTCGCCGTTTCTCCGGTCAAGCGATAGCGTATGAAATCTTTGGGAAGAAGAACGTACTTCGTCTGTTCCCAGACCGCCGGTTCGTGACGCATCACCCAAAGGATTTTCGTCGCCGTGAAGTTGGGCAGCGCGACATTGCTCACCACCTGCAGCAATCCGGCATTTGCCAGTTTTTGCTGAAGCGCC
>JAJZZT010000364.1 GCA_021797415.1 Bacillota bacterium | reverse complement strand
CCATGGTCTTTTGCTCGTTGAGAATCTCTCTCACGATTTGCGCTTTGAACTCGGGTGTGTAGGTCTTTTTCATACCTTAGTCTTACATCGCCTTTCACCTCGTGTCTAGTTTCTTGGGTCCACTATAACTGGCAAGCGCATTTTTTGTGAATGTAAAGGTTGCCCCCCATACAAAGGCAATCAACAGGAGCGAAATATTCGAAATAATACGATATACAGACATTTCCAAACCGCCAGTCCTGCTATTCGGATTATTTCTTTATTGGATGCAGCAGGTTCGAGGAAGACCACTGAAAGGAGACAACACCATAAGAATACACGAATCAGCCATGAGATACCAACCGCGTCTGCGGGTGCTGCGATGCAACAGAGACGGAGGAAGGAGAGCGCAGGAGAGCGGCGATCAACGGAACCCTGAACCGTCTTGTGGAGCGGATGCTTGCCCGCATCCCGGCGGATGACCGCCCGCTGGTGGAACGCTCGTTGCAGTTGCTGCTCACCGCGCTGCAAACGGTGTTTGCTGGGTCGGCGCCCTGCCCTGTGCCCGGCGAGTTTAGCGCCATTCGCACGGAGTCGTCCAAATCAGGACTCTACGGCATCGATCTGCCGTCTGGGGCGCGCCTGGTCAGCGGGTTTGTCCGGGCGACCAAACCGTCCGCCGCAATGAACGCCGCGGACCCGTCGATTCACCAGGTATCCCCGCCCGACGGCGGCGGCCAGGAACCAAGCAGCCGTCGCAGCAAAACAATCTGGCCGATCACAAGATCCAGGCTGAAATCCTGCCAATAGATCAGGTGATTCACAATTTGCCAGATGGTGTGCGACGCCCCACGCACTACCCGGTCGGCCAATTCCCACGGGAGATCCTCCAAAATGTTGTCCGCGCTGTCGTGTGAACCTTTGCCAGAAACGCTGTTTAAGATCATTTTCCGCAAACCTGATATCCGCTCCAAGCTGTTCACCCCTCAATCGACCGCCGGAATCCTGGCCTGCAGCGCGGCCGCGGCCTCCCGGACGGTTTGCTCGACCACAGCGAAAGCGGGCAATCGCCCCGCCATCCGCACTCCCTGACCGGCCCAGAGAGCCATGAACGCAGGATTGTCCGCCCGGGCTGCCGCGGCACGGATACCGCGCGTGAGCGCATTCTGGACCGGATAGGGCGGGATGCGCCCGCCATAGGACGCCATCCGGCGCATGAACTCCGTCACGATCCCGCGCGCAGCCTTCCCTGAATAGACCCTTGTGAGCGCCGTACTGTCTTCGGACGTCGCCAACAGCGTCTCTTTGTATACCCGGTGTGCACCGCTCTCCGGACAAGCGAGAAACGCGGTTCCCATCTGCACTCCCTCGGCGCCGAGCACCAGACAGGCTGCCAATCCCCGGCCTTCCATGACACCCCCCGCAGCGACGACTGGCACGGACACTGCATCCACCATCTGCGGCACCAGCGCGAGCGTTCCGATAAGCGCGTTTTCCTCCGCATGGGCGAACGTGCCGCGATGGCCGCCGGCTTCGCTGCCCTGCGCGACGATCACATCGACCCCCGCCTGTTCCAGCGTCACTCCCTCACGCACGGTGGTGGCCGTCCCCATGACACAGATGCCCGCCCGCTTGAGACGCTGCACAACCGTCGGACCGGGAACGCCGAACGTGCAACTGAACACGGGAATCTTCTGGTCCACCACCATAGCGATCTGTTCATCAAACGATTCGGCAAACGGTTCGGAATCCCCGGCATCCGGTGAAGATTCCACCCCCAGCTCCTGGCGCAGCGGGGACAACACGCGCTGCATTGCGTCAATTTCCTCTCTGTCGATCCGAAACGGTTCCGGAATAAACAGGTTCACGCCAAACGGCCGGTCGGTCATAACGCGGATGCGCGCCACGGCGGACTCGATCTGCTTTGCGTTCATGTACCCGGCGCCGAGTGTCCCCAATCCGCCGGCGTTCGAGACGGCGGCCACCAGCTCGGGCGTCGTCACGCCGCCCGCCATGCCCGCCTGGATGACGGGGTGCACAATCTGCAGCCTGTCTGTCAAACGGGTGCGCAATCTGGTCATCTCCTCTCCGTCCATCGGGATCTATCCTTTCCTTGATGCCGATGTCGGTTCACCCGGATTATACACCCCCGGCTCCGCGCGCACTTCCGGAATCGGATTGCAGCACAGCGGCGCATGGAAGAGGTATGACGGCAAGCTGTATGGTAAACTGTCTGCGGGATATCGCACACACGAACGGACACACGGAGGCATCGACGAATGGCGGCGACAATGGAACAACTGGTGGTGCTGGCCAGGCACAGAGGCTTTATCTTTCCCGGTTCAGACCTGTATGGCGGTCTGGCGAACAGTTGGGATTATGGACCGCTCGGCGTACTGCTCAAAAATAACGTCAAGCGCGCGTGGTGGCAGAAGTTCATCCAGGAATCGCCGTACAATGTCGGACTGGACAGCGCCATCCTGATGAACCGGAACGTCTGGGTCGCATCGGGACACGCCGGACACTTCAACGATCCCATGATCGACTGCCGCCAATGCAAAGCGCGGCACCGGGCGGACAAGCTGATCGAGGAAGCATTGTCGGAAAGAGGCGAGGAGCGCATCGTCGACGGGCTCCCCTTCTCCGCCATGGAAGCGCTGATCGAAGAGCACCGCATCCCCTGCCCCGACTGCGGAGCGCACGATTTCACGCCCGTGCGCCAGTTCAACATGATGTTCCGGACCTTTCAGGGCGTCACGGACGACGCGGCAAACGAGATCTTTCTGCGCCCCGAAACCGCGCAGGGCATCTTTGTCGATTTTGAGCACGTGATGCGCACGATGCGCAAGAAACTGCCGTTTGGCATCGGCCAGATCGGCAAGAGCTTCCGCAATGAGATCACGCCCGGCAACTTCATCTTCCGGACGCGCGAGTTCGAACAGATGGAACTCGAATTTTTCTGCAGA
>JAJZZT010000068.1 GCA_021797415.1 Bacillota bacterium | reverse complement strand
GGACCGTACTGCCCTGGCGGAATAATGACCTGCCCGCTGTGCACAGTCGCCTTGCCGAGCGCGTTCGACAGGTTTTGGTTCCATTGCTGCTGCTGTGCATAGGGCGCTTTCTCATACGTGCGAAGAGCGGCGGACAGGTTCCGGTTGCCGGACGCCGTTGCGAGCATGCTCAACGGTTGCAGGACATCCGCCTGCGCCGTGTGAATCGCGTAGGGCGTGCCCCACCAGGTTTCCGGAGCAAGCGGACCGATCGACTGTGTGCTTTGCGCGTTGCCATGCCAGCCATTGTTATACGGCGGACCGTACGATGCGATGGTCCCCTGGCCGTCAAGGTCGCCCAGCGCTGTCTGCATGACGACGATCGGTTGCGACAATGCCGCTTCCTTGTTTGTCACCGCCGGCCGGAAGGGGGCGCCGAACAGGGCGGCTGACCCGAGGATCAGGACCCCGATGATCGACAGGCTCATGACGCCTTCCTTGACCATGTCGAAGTCGCGTTGTGGGAAGCGAAGGGTATCTCTGCTGAACATCAGGGTTTTCATCGCTTGTCGCCTCCCGACCGCTGTGTGTGCGCCTGATAGGGCGGCACGACGCCCTTGGCCCGGACGGCCACCAGATGCCAGCCCACCAGAAAGATGAGAATCAACGGGAAGACGGCGATGTGCAATCCATACACCTGGCCGTTGTTCAGGATGTTGAGAAAACCGTCCAGTCCGGCGCCGTTAAAAGCGTCCTTGCTTTGCACCTGGTTCCACTGGGAGAAGAAATCTCCGCGCGAGAGGTAACCGGTGAACGCCTCAATGACCGAGACGCCGAAAGAGAGCGCTCCGAGCACCCAGGTGATGGAGCGGCCTTCGCGCCATGAACCCATGAAAAACTGTCCGACGAGATGCATCGTCATGAAGAAGAAAAATGCCTGCACGCTCCAGAAGTGAACTGCCCGCAGGTAGATCGCGAGAGCGGATCCCGACTGGTACCAGACGGCGCCTTTGGATGCCATGATGACGCCCGACGCGATACAGAAGACAAGACTGCTCAGGGTGAAGACTCCGAAACTGTAGACGAGCGACGAGACGTATACCGGTTGCTCCGATGGGAGAAGATTGTCCCATGTGAGTTTTTCCGAAACGCGCGTACGGATGATCTTTGTCCAGTTCATCTCGGCACACCCCGTTTTCCATGCGGGTACTTGCCCGCGATAAAGACGATGAAGACAGCCAGCCAGATGAATCCCGCGTAGTAATTTGGCCATGCGTTGGCTGTGTCGACCATCGGCGGTTCCTCCCTCCAAGACGGTTCCGCGCGGTCCGCTGACTGAGTGCGGTATCGCTTGGTTCCTGTTGTCCTGATTATCCATCGCGGCGAGGGAGTGCGGGAGAGCCGCGCAGACGGAGCTTTCCCGTCTGCTGCGACCATTTTGCGCGGTGTACAGACAGACCAGATAAATAGTCCATCCGGACTGGACAAAAGCGCGCGGACGATCCAATTTCAATCGAACTTCGCCTCTGCCCGGGGCCGCCGTGCGCGCACCATGCGAGCTTCATAGTGCATGGTGAAACCGTCCGGGAAGCGACTGTCAATTGTTGCGGCCAGTTCCTCGCGCAGGGCGGGCGGAGAGTACTCCAGCAGGTGGAAAAGCTCGCCAAAGAAAGCGAGCACTTCTGCGCCGGCGGAAAAGGTGAAGGGGATTTCCAGACCTGTCTCGGTGATGTCCGCGAAGTCCGCGCCCCGCAGTGCGCCGGACAATGCCTCGGCCTGCGTGAATTTCATCAGAAAGGGTCTGGCCATCGAGACCATATTGCCCATGATATCCTCTGCGACGGAGAAAAATTCGGACCAGGTCGTCCTCCCCGGTACGGTCAGCAGAGTGACGCCGTCCGGGCGGAGCGCGTCGTGCAGCGCCAGCATGCTTTCCCTCGGTTTGTTGAAAAAAGGGAATGCGAGGTTGCAAACGGCGAGATCGAAAGGTTTATCCAGCCGCTGCGCCGCGTCCATGTGCACAAAATGGACGTTGCGCAGTCCTTTTTCCTGTGCGCGGGCCGTACACTGACCGATCATGCCGTGTGAGGAGTCCACGCCGATGACGTTCCACTCGGGATGATCGGCCGCCAGGCGCAACGACACCGTTCCCGGACCGCATCCGAGATCCAGCACGTCCGTCACGGTCCCGTTTGCCGTTTCCTTCTCAATGGCCTCACACAACAGATCCGCGACGCGCGGCGCGATCTGTTTTCCGACTGTATTGCTGTAAAGAATGGCGCCTTCCTCTGTCTTGAAGTTGGGCACGCGCATGCTGTCACACCTCCATGCATTGCCTGATGGCCGCTTTCGCAAGCAGTGTACAGCAGGCCGCGCGTCTTGCGTGTGTCGGAAATCACGAAACAGGCCGCGCGTCTTGCGTACGGCCGATGCGCGGCGGCGCCTGGCCGCCGCCTTCACTTGCCTTCATAAAAGCGTCGCTTGGATGCCTCGATGTATGCGGACAGTCGCTGATAACGGCTTCTGTAGTCCTTCACATTCGCCTCCAGCTTTTTATCGGTTTCACGGGCTAATTCCGCAATGTAATCAAATATCCGTCCCGTGTCCGATTCATTGATGCGGGCCAATTTAATGGCGGCAGGGAGCTGTTCCGCGTAACCGAAGCGATGGATATTTGTACTTTCACGCATATCCCTTTCAACCATCTTAACGACCAAATAATCCCTGATCAGATCGAGGAGCAGATGCATGCCGATCAGATTGTCTCTTCGGGCGAATTTCTTGATCACCATCATGTACTTGAACCAGATGCGATTGATCTCGCTTTCAGACATGTCAAACGAATACTCTGCCACAGACGCCTCGATTCTTTCGCCGCTCTCGATCTGTCCGTATACAACTGTAGATAACTGATCCTTTCCAGCTTCTGCCGACAGCCATTGGTTATATGAACAGACGGCTGCATCCAGC
>JAJZZT010000412.1 GCA_021797415.1 Bacillota bacterium | reverse complement strand
GCCAGGCGATTTGCGGGAAAAGGTGGATCCCTATCTTCGTCCGCTGTACGACGCGCTGCACGACGTGATGGGTCCGGAACAGCTCGCGCGGGCGATGGAACGCGGGCTGGTGGAAGTTGCGCCCCTGGCGTACATGCGGGGCCGGACGCTGGATGACGCGTTTGTCATCCTGGATGAAGCGCAAAACACGACGCCCGAACAGATGAAGATGTTTCTCACGCGTCTGGGCTTTGGCTCCCGGATGGTGATCACGGGTGACATCACGCAGATTGACCTGCCGCGCGGAAAGCGCAGCGGTTTGCGCGAGGCGATGAGGATTCTCGCAGAGATTGACGAGATTGCTTTCGTTTATCTCGATGAGTCCGACGTCGTGCGCCATCACATCGTCCAGCTTGTGATCCGCGCGTACGCCGAGGACGAAGCGATCGAGCGGGGTTGACGGGCATGGGCAAATCGAGATGGTCGCCGGCCTTTATCCTTCGCAGATATCATCTGAAGACAAATGTTCGTTTTCGCGTGGCGATTTACGCCGCGCTTGCCTTGTTTCTGTATTTGGTCCTGATTGGGACCGTTCTTCCGGAGAGGTACAGACTTGCTCCGGGGCAGGTGAGCCCGGTCACGATCGTGGCGCCCCGCAGCGCCGTCGACGTGCAGGCCACGCAGGTCGCTCGCCGCACGGTCGCCGCAGCCGTGCCGCCGCGCTATGACATCGATCCGCAGGTGGAGGCCAGTGCTCTTGCGACGGTGGGCAGCCTGTTTGCGGCTGTCGGGCAGTTCCAGTCGGCCGCCGCGCAGTTTCAGAACAAGCACGTGGTACCGTTGCCAAAACTCTCCGCCGCCGGTCTTACGTCCGCCGAGGCGAACGCGCTCTTGTCGCTTGACCGCGCGCAACTTGCCGCAGCCCGCACAGATACGCTGAACATTGTGAAACGCATCCTGGGCGGGCAGTTTTCCCAAAGCGACCTGGCGCGCGCCGGCCTTATCGTCGACCAGCAACTGGTTTCGCTCGATACCGGACGCGCGGCGCGACTGGCCATCGGCGGGATTGTGCGCTCCGTCCTGCGGCCCAACCTGGTCTATGACCCGATCTCGACGCGCCTGGCCCGCAAGTCGGCGGAGCGGGCGGTGCTGCCGATCTGGATCAACAAGGGCGATGTGATCGTACGGCGCGGCCAGTTCGTGACATACGCCACGATCGGCCGCCTGAAGGATTTGAAATTGCTCAGAACGCAGCCTGACTATGCGGATCTCGGCGGATTTCTCCTCTTTGTCGCCACGCTCACGTTGGCGACGGCCACGTTCATCCAACTGCGCAGGGAACGTCTTGCGCGAGACAATGTGCATCTTTTGCTCTATGCGAGCCTGGTCGGGTTTATGAGCATTCTCATCGCCGTGGCGCACGCCGCCATCGATGCCGGACTTCCGCCGACCGTCCTGTACGCGGTGCCGATCGCGGCGGGCAGCATGATGGTGGCGATGTTTTTCGGAACGTCGCTGGCGATGCTGACCGCCGTGCTGCTGGCTGTGCTCGACACGGCGGCGTTCGGATTTGCATTTCCACCCTTTTTCGCCGCACTGCTCGGATCGCTCGCCGCGATCATGGGAATGACGCGCGTGCACCATCGCCGGGTATTTGTCCGCGCGGGCCTGCTCGCCGCCGGCGCCAACACCGCGGCGATCGTGATCATGCATTTCTTGCTGTCGGCGGCGGGCGGCGATTGGCGCACACTGCTTGTCGCCGTGGGGTTCGGCGTCGCCGGCGGACTCTCGTCGACGGTGCTCACGATCGGCGTTCTGCCCTATCTGGAGACATTCTTCGGCGTCATCACGCACATGGGATTGCTGGAATTGGCCAACCCCAATCATCCGCTTTTGCGCAGGCTTCTGCTGGAAGCGCCCGGGACCTATCACCACAGCCTGATTGTCGGCAATCTGGCGGAGGCGGCGGCGCAGACGGTCGGCGCCGACGCGCTGGTCTGCCGCGTCGGCGCGTATTATCACGACGTGGGGAAAATGAACCGGCCGATGTTTTTTGTCGAAAACCTGATGTCCGATGAAAATCCGCATGATAAAATTGCGCCCAATTTATCTCATTTCATCATTACCGCGCACGTGTCGGACGGACTTGCGATGCTGAGGGAGCACAGACTGCCCGAGCCTGTGCGCGCCATCTGCGCGGAGCACCACGGCACTACGGTTCTATGGTACTTTTACAATAAGGCGGTCGAAGAGCACAAGCGAGCCGCCGACGAGAACGGGGAACCCCCGTCCGCCGATGATTTTCGCTATCCGGGTCCGCGTCCGCAGTCGAAGGAGTCGGCCATTGTCATGGTCTGCGACGCCGTCGAGGCGTCCGTGCGCGCCATGCACCAGCCTACCCCGGAGCGCATCGAGGCGACCATCCGGAAGATCATCAAGGATCGCCTTTCGGACGGACAGCTTGATGAGTGCGATGTGACGCTGCGAGACCTGGACCGCATGGTGGATGCGTTCCTGTATACGTTGAAAGGGATCTACCATGAACGCATCGAGTATCCTGATCCGGCGAAGCTGCTGGAAGCGCAAGCCAACCAATGAGGCCCGCCCCGGTCCTGGATGCGGGGAGAAAGCGGGGGATACGATATGGATGATGAGGGCAGGCGACAGATGTTCGCGATTGCCGGCCGCCTGGATGACCGGATCGCGGTGGACGTGCAGTTTACAGTGTCCACTCTGCCCGGAATGTCGCGGGAGCGCGCGCGGGAGATCATCAGCCGGGTGTGCTGCGAGGCGGCGCGGCTGGAGGAACTGAAAGGTGCGGAAGTGGCGGTGTCGCTGGTGAGTGACCGGAGAATCCGTGAATTGAACCGACAGTATCGCAACAGGGATGCGGTGACCGATGTCCTGTCGTTTGCGATGCAGGAAACGGTGGACGGCGCGCCGATGCCCGCCGGTTCGGCGGAGACTGTGAT
>JAJZZT010000485.1 GCA_021797415.1 Bacillota bacterium | reverse complement strand
TCCGATCTCCTGTGGATGTCCACCTGCTTGCGCCGTATGTACCGCCATCCGATGGCCGCCGTCACAGCGCTGCTGATCATGAGAAATTCGTTAAATAGCGCCCACATCGACGCGACTGACATGCCGGCCCCTCCACTCCGTGTACAGACCCTACAATGAACCTGTCATCCAGACTATATCACGAACGGTCAGGGCGGACCAAACTTTACACTTCCGACACAGCATCCTTACACCTTCTCGACATCCTCCTTACATAGCTGCACTAGTATGGTTTGTATAGATAGACCAATCACGCAGAATTATGGATCAGGGGGAATTGAGGATGAAACACGCGGCAAAATGGTTTGCGGCATGTATCGCCGCCACAGCAGGGTACGCCGTCACCGCGGGCGTCCTGCCGGCACAGGCGGCAACGCGGCCGCAACAGCAGCTCATCCTGTACTCGGCGCAGGGTTACGACGCCGCGATGGCCCAGGCGTTCCAGAAGGCGACGGGGATCAAGGTCACGCTGGTGGACAATTCGACCGGGACCATCATCGCAAAAATTGAGGCAGAGCGTTCCAATCCCCACTGGGATGTCGTGTGGTTCGACGGCGATTCGACCATGCAGGCGCTGGACAACCAGGGTATACTGCTGCGCAACTGGACCCCTTCTGACGTCGGCAACTACACACCGCTCGGCCGCTCGCTGATCGCCCGCGACCGGTCCTACTACCCCGGCGGCGTCACCGCGGCGGCGGCCATCGCGTTCAATCCCAAAGTTCTCCCACCCTCGCTGGCGCCGCACACGCTGCAGGCCCTTCTGAGCCCCAAACTGCGCGGCATGGTGGCGATGAATGATCCGAGCATCTCCGGCCCGACCTATCCGTTTGTTGCGGGCGTCCTGCAACAGATGGGGACAAAGAAAGGCGAACAGTTCTTCTCCGCGTTGAAGGCCAACGATCTGCACGTATACCGCACCAACACCGTGACGCTGAACGCCCTGCTGGCGGGACGCGCGAAAGTCATCATGATCCAGGATTCAGCGCTGATTTCCTCGAAACAACAGGGATCGCCGATCGACATCGTCTATCCCGCTTCCGGCGTCTACACCCTGCCGGACGTGCTCGGCATCAATAAACAGGCGCCCGACATGGCGGCGGCCAAGCGGTTCGTCGAATTTGTCCTTTCCAAACAGGGACAGCGTGTGATGATCAATCCGCAAAACGGCGGCGGAGACTCGTATTACAACCCCGTCATCAAAGGCATTGCGCCCGACAAAGCGCGCCAGCAGAAAGGCATTCACTGGGTGCGGGTGAACCCGATCTGGGCCGCCCGCGTCGAGAACTCGGTGAAGACGTGGTTCCACGACCACGTCACGGTCTGACGCCATGAAAAAGTCCCTGCGGCCGGGAGAGTGGCGTTCCGCCTCCAGTCTGGTCATCATGGGCATTCTCATCGCGTATCCGCTCGGCGCGCTGCTGCTGCAGATCGTCTTCCCGCACGCGTTCGGTGTTCATATGAACTGGCGCCCATCGCTGCGCACGGTCCAGTCTGTCTTTACCAATCCGGTCAACCTGCAGGCCGTTGCCGATTCATTCGGAATCGGCGCGGCGGCCGCAGTGTTTTCCACGTTGGTCGGGCTGGCCACGGCGATCGGTTCAACGGTCGCGCCGCGCTTCGTGGCGCGCGCCATTGATGCGGGCGTATGGGCCGTCTTCTTCACGCCTTCCTACGTGGTCGCATCGGGCTGGCTTCTCCTGCTGCAGCCGGACGGACTCATGCAGCAGCTTGTCGGCGCTTCTCCCGCCGCGTTCAACTGGTTCTTTTCGCCCTTTGGCCTGCTGCTCGTCATGGGGCTGCGCTACTTCCCATTCACCCACTTCGCCGTCAAGCAGGCCGTCGCGAATATGAGCCCCGCCCTGATGGATGCTGCCCGCCTGCTCGGGGCAAGGAGACGCGAGATCATCCTGCGGATCTGGCTTCCGCTCCTGGCGCCCGCCCTGTTGACGGGCGCCAGCATCTCGTTTGCCGATGGCTTCGGCGACTTCGGACTGGCCGCCGCCATTGCGCCGCAAATGCAGATTCCGCTCGTGTCCTACCAGATCTACTCGTCGCTCTACGAGACGCCTGTCGACTTTGCTTCCGCCGCAGGACTCGCGCTCATCGTCGTCGTCGTGACGGGCGGCGCGCTCTGGCTCCAATTTTGGTGGCTCGGCAGACGCGCCTACTGGACGGTATCCGATGCGCGCCGCACCACGTCCGCCGCGCGTCCCCGCGCCGCACTGCTCACGGCGCTGTGCGGCGTCGTCGTCGGACTCGCCGTCATTCTGCCCACGGGCGCAACGGTTGTCCAATCGCTGTTCAATTCACAAAGCGCAGGCCTTTCGCCCGCCAATCTCGGTATTGGCGCCTACGCCTCCCTCGCGGCGGGCGGTCAGAACGATCTTTTCGCGCTTCTTCGTTCGATCCAGTACGCGCTTGCCGCCGCAGTCGCCACGGCGCTGCTCGCCCTGTTTGTCGCGCAGCAGATGACGTTTTACAAATCTTTTGCAAGTCGGCTGTTGAATACTCTGACCATGGCGATGATCGCAGTTCCGGGGGTTGTGCTCGCGGCCGGATTCGTTTTCGCCTGGAATGCGCGCTGGCTCATCCCTCTGCACCTTGTGCTGTACGGGACCCCGCTCTGCCTCGCCCTGGCGTTTATCGCGGGCCAACTCCCTTACGGTATCCGGTTGCAACTCGGAGCGCTCAGCCAGATCCCGCCCAACCTGTTGACGGCCGCGCAACTGCTCGGCGCCAGGCGGCACACCATCTTGCGCACCATCGTGCTGCCCCTGATTCGTGAAACGGTCATCACCACATTCCTGCTGACACTGACCGGCGTGATTTTTGAACTGCCCGCCGCTTCCCTGCTCTATCCTGCCGGTCAGCCGCCGTTTTCCGTGGTGGTGCAGCAGAAATTCAATTCATTT
>JAJZZT010000341.1 GCA_021797415.1 Bacillota bacterium | reverse complement strand
GCCGTTTTCAATGTGAATCCGACAGGAACAGGCACACCGCCCGCAGACAGTCCGGTCGTGTACCTGACGACCGCCTCCGCCTTTACTGCGTCCTCCCTGTCCACCGCGGGCTCCGCAAATCCGGGAAACAACAGCACGGCGCAGGCTGTCGCAAACGTGCAGAACGCGACGACGGCATTTTCCTACAACCTTTATAACTCCATAACAGGCGTCCCTTCCTCCACACAGAATTTCACCGGGACGTTCGACCAGGGAGTCGCCCAGATCGTCTCGTCTATAGGAACCGAAACGGCGAACACCATTTCGAGCGAACAGACGGCAAACGCGCTCGCGCAGCAGTCGTCCCAGTTGCGCCAGTCGGTGTCCGGCGTCGACATCAACCAACAGGCGGCGCAGATGGTGCAGTATCAGAACGCGTACAGCGCGGCGGCCAAATTTATCACCGTATTTGATCAGATGATCCAGACGCTGCTTGCCAGCGTACCATAATTCTCCCGTCCGGAACCGGCGCCCTCCTCCCTGTGCCCGCGAGTTCCGCACCATGGACAAGGTTTGTTGGGCCGCCAGCATCCCTTTGCTCGTCGCAAGTTCAACGCCATGGACAAAGTTGCTGGGCCGTCGCCCTGCCCTATGCCCGGCGAGTTTCGCGAAGCGGTGTCTGAGCAGAGGGCATAGGGCAGGGCGACGACTGGCAGCGGAATCGCATTTTCAGGATAGGCAGGCTTTGACGAAGCAGGCGTGGGGGTGAGCAGGTGAGAATCACGCAGAACATGATGACGCAGCAATTCCTGTACAACCTCACGCAGGACGCACAGCGCATGCAGAATGCCCAGGTGCAGATGTCCACGGGAAAAGTGCTGAACCAACCGTCGGACAACCCGCTCGCGGTGTCGCAGGTTATGGCCGTCAACGCCACATTGAGCCAGATCACGGCCTACCAGAGCACCATATCGGCGGGACTCACCTGGATGAAAAACAGTTCCGCCGCCATCCAGTCGATCATCAGCCAACTGCAGCAGGTACAGGGCACCGTGCTGCAGGGATTGAACACTCCGGCGAACAGCGCATCCGGAAACGCCGCGCTCTCACAGACGGCAAAACAGTTAGCGGAGGCGGTCAACCAGGTCCTGGACAGCAAGCAGGGCAACCGCTACCTGTTTGGCGGTACGGCGACAGCCACGGCGCCGTCCGGTTACGCGGGGTACGGCGGCGCGGCGGCGAGCGCGCCGCCAGGCGCGACGCAGGCGATCGCCTACACGATCATGTCCGGCGTCCAGGTCAACGTCAATGCGACCGCAGGCGCGATGTTTCTCACCACATCCGCTGGCGCGACTAGCGACCTTCAGGGGACGCTGCAGAGCATCGTGACCGACCTGGCGAACGGCAACCACGCCGCGCTGTCGCAGGATCTGTCGAATCTGAACGCCAACCTGAACCAGGTTGTCAATATCAATGCGGACTTGGGAACGCGCATCCAGCGCATGACATCCGCGCAGAACCTGATGGATCAGTACTCGCAGCGGATGACCACCCAAAAGGGGGTGATCGTTGACGCAAATATGGCTCAGGTCATCACCCAGTTCAACACTGACCAGACAGTGTTCCAGGCAGCGTTGAAGATGGGGGCGAGCATCCTGTTGCCGTCGCTCGTCAGCTACCTGCCAAACGGCTGATCGGCGGCGAAATCCAGCAGTTGCAACACGCAGCACATACATCTGACGGATTGAAAGGAAGTGCTTCACATGTCGTTGAGCTTCAGCGTAAACAACAACGCTTCGGCGAGTAATATCCTGAACAACCTCAATTATGTTCAAAATGAATTGAACACCTCATACGCCCAGTTGTCCTCCGGCAACCGGATCAACAGCGCCGCAAACGACCCGGCCGGCTACGCCATCTCGCAGCAGATGATGTCCCAGGTCAACGGCCTGAACCAGGCGACGCAAAACGCCCAGAACGGCGTGAGTCTGCTTCAGACGGCGACAGGCGCGATGAACCAGGTCGAGAGCATCCTGCAGACGATGAACACGCTGGCCGTCGAGGCGGCCAACGGCACCCAGACCTCCAGCGACCTTTCGAACCTGCAGACCGAATTCTCCTCGCTGCAAAATCAGATCCGCACCATCTCGCAAACGACCCAATTCAACACCAAGACGCTGCTTGACGGATCGTTCGCAACCGCCTCGATGACGCTGCAGGTCGGCGCGGACGGCGGGCAGACCCTACAGTTCACCATCCCGACCGTCAATAACACGAGCCTCGGGATTGCGCCGGCGTCGATCTCGATCAGCAGCACAGCGAGCGCCCAGGCGGCCATCACGCTCGTGCAGGATGCGATCTCGCAGTTGTCGGGGTATCAGGCATCGCTCGGCGCCATCCAGGATCAGTTGAACTACACGATTTCCAATCTCCAAAACTCGTCGCAGAACCTCCAGAACGCGGAATCGACCATCACCAACACGAACATGGCGACCGCCTACACGCAGTTCAGTCAGCAGCAGGTGCTGCAGCAGGTCGGACTCGCCATGCTCGGCCAGGCGCAGCAACAGCCGGCGGCCATCCTGAAACTGCTCAGTTAAGCTCTGGACTCCGCCGCTTTGCAGGATGGCCAAGGGGACATGGGATAAAGTAAAGTCCGCAACACGGCTCCCGCTCGCATGATCGCGGCGGGAGCCTCCCCCAGGGAGGTGACCATTGATGTCGATCAATCTGCTGCAACAATTGAACACGATTTCCAATCCGGCTGGCAACGGGGTGCCCGTCTCGCAGTACGTCCAGGAGTATCAGTCCGTCCTGACCCATCAACTGGAGTCGGCGCCAAACCAGGAGTTGAGCACGCTCTCTGCTCAACAGAGCGCGCTCACCGCGCTGCAGTCGGCGCTCGGCCAGTTCCAGTCCGCGACGCAGACGCTGGCCAGCCTGCAGGCATGGACTCCCGCCACGGTGACCTCCAGTT
>JAJZZT010000318.1 GCA_021797415.1 Bacillota bacterium | reverse complement strand
CCGCGTCAGTCCCTGGATGACCTGGCCGCTCCTCGTGCCCATGGCGTTCGCCATCCTGTTTGGCGTATTCATTCCCCTGCCATTTCAGAAACTGTTCCATCACGCCGCGCTGGTGCTTGCCGGGAGGTTGCCATGATGAAGCTTGAAAAGACCACCCCATCCGCCATTGGATCTCTCTGCGGCAAATACGCGGCGCAAGGCTACCGGCTGCAGACGATGGTCGGCACGGACGAACGGGCGCACGCGGGCGGGTACGTGCTGCGCTACGTGTTCGTCGACGAAGCCGCGCAAAAAACGGTGGAGTGCCGCGCCGACATCCCCGCAAACGAACCGTCCTATTCATCGGCGACGCCGTTTTTGCCCGCCGCCGATTGGTACGAGCGCGAGGTTTTCGACCTGTTGGGGCTACTCCCCGTCGACCATCCACAACTGGAACCGCTCGTCCTTCACGGCGAACGCCCGACCGGGCAGTACCCGCTGCGCAAAGACTTTGACATCGGGACTGTCCTGCCGCCTGTCACGCGTGTCGTCAAACCCGCCGCTTTGCCGGGCGGCTACTTTGAGGTCCCGGTCGGCCCCATTCATGCGGGCGTGATCGAGCCGGGACACTTTCGCTTCACCGTAAAAGGAGAGCAGGTCGAAAAACTGGCCGCCCGTCTGTTTTACACCCACCGCGGACTGGAGAAACGCGCCGAGGGCATGAGTCTCACAGACGGCCTGCAAATCGCCGAGCAGGCGTGCGGCGTGTGCAGCGTGTCGCACGCCCTGTCGTACGCACAGGCGGTCGAGTATATGGCAGATATTTCCATACCGTCGAAAGCTGTCTGGATTCGCGTGGTGCTGGCCGAACTCGAACGCCTTTACAACCACGTCGGAGACGTCGGCAACATCTGCGCCGGCGTCGGGTTCTCCTTCGGCTCTGTGCAGGGCGCTCGCCTGAAAGAACAATTGCAACAACTGAACCACCATCTGGTCGGCCACCGCTTTTTGCGCGGCGCCGTTGTCGTCGGCGGCACGGCGCGCGACTTTCGCGGTGCGCACGGCGACCGGATCCGCTCCACGCTCGGCCGCCTGACGCCGGAATTTTCCGCTCTGGTCGACGCGGTCCTCAGCCACGAGGTGGTCTGCGACCGTTTTCGCAACGCGGGTGTCCTGTCGCGGGAAAGAGCGCTGCAACTGGGGGTTGTGGGACCGTCCGCGCGCGCCAGCGGCATTGGACGGGACGCCCGCGCGGATACTCCGTACGGTGGATACGCCCAGTTGGCGGTCTCCGTTCCGACCTATCCGCAGGGTGATGTCATGGCGCGCCTGGAGCAACGGATCGCAGAATTTTTCACAAGTGTGTCGCTCATCTCCGAAGCGTTGCGCCGCTTGGACGCGTTTGTTCCCGAGAAGTCGGACGGTCTGAGCGCGCCGCTTCCTCCCATCGAGCCGTTTCGCTACGGCATCGGCGTCAGTGAGTCGCCGCGCGGGGAAAACGTGCACTTCGTCATGGCCGGAGAACAAGGCTCCGTGGAACGTCTGCGCATCCGTTCCGCCTCCTACGCCAACTGGCCGGCGGTGCCCTTGGCTGCGGTGGACAACGTGATCGCGGATTTCCCGTTGATCAACAAGAGCTTTGAACTCTGCTATGCATGCTGTGATCGCTAGGGGGCCATCGTCATGTGGAAAATGGTGCGCTACCGTCTCGCGGCGGGAACACCCACGCGCCCGCTGGAAGAAATTTTGGCCGACGCGCCTCTCGCGCCGGGCGCTCCTGTGGCGGAAGGACTTCTTCCACCCGGTCTGCTGCGGGAGTGGCGCAGGCGTATGCACAGTGTTTTTGGCGGATCGCTGCACATACGGCACGTCGACTCGGGATCGTGCAATGCGTGCGAATGGGAATTGACGGCGCTGCTGAATCCTGTTTATGATGTGCAACGGCTCGGCGTCGATTTTGTGGCCTCACCGCGACACGCCGATGTGCTCGTGGTGACAGGCGGACTCACGCGCAATCTTGCGGAGGCGGTGCGCGCCACCTATGAGGCGGCCGCTCATCCAAAGGCCGTGCTCGCCCTGGGAGACTGCGCTGTCGGTTGCGGACTGATCGGTCCGACATACGCGCAGGCGGGGCGGTTGGACCTGGGGACGGCAGTGCTCGTGAGCGTGCCCGGTTGCCCACCGCATCCGCACCAGATCATTCGCGGTCTGCTGGAAGTGATGGTGCGCCTGGAGAATGGATGATCGGCCAGAGGACATGTGATAAAGTCCCCTGGAGAATTCGTGACAACACCCCATGGCAAGGGAGGCGGTTCTGTGAACATGGAACTGCAACAATTCAAGGCGGAATTTTTCAAAGCGCTGTCACACCCCTTGCGCATTCGCATTCTGGAATTGCTGCGCGACGGAGATAAATACGTGAATGAACTGCAAACGCACCTTGGCGTGGAGAGTTCGGTCGTTTCCCAGCAGTTGAGCCTGCTGCGCAGCCGGAATATCGTGGCAGGCAGCAAGGAAGGGACGAAGGTTACGTACTCCGTGAAGGATCCACTGATCTTTGACCTGCTTGACGTGGCCAAGAGAATATTCAACAACAGCTTGAACGACACCATCACCATTTTGCAGCAGATGGATGGCGAGGATCATCCGGATCAATGACTTCGGGATCTATCCCGGCGTGCGCGAGCGGCGGCACCCCGTACAATCTGCGGGGTGCCGCCGCTTTAACGCGCTTCTTTAATTCAGTCGCCCAGTTGTCGCATGGCCGACGGGTTAACTCCCGGAAGAACTACTGGAGGAACTCCCGGAAGAACTACTGGAGGAACTCCCGGAAGAACTGTTTTTGGAAATGTGGGCCACGAATCCGTCAATTACATGGACAAGCGTCCGCGCCGAATCGCCGTAACTCAGCGCATTCCTCTGAATCTGCGAGGCTTGCGGCCGCGAGAGGGTCCTGGTTGCAAGCAGAATCGCCTCATCGCG
>JAJZZT010000214.1 GCA_021797415.1 Bacillota bacterium | reverse complement strand
GAGTACACGTACCGCTACAACCGGCGGCATTTCCAGGGAGAGTGGTTCAACCGATTGCTACAAGCATCCATATCTACCAGGACAATTACAGAAGCTGAACTAACGGGATAGCCACAATCGTGAATACCATATGGGAACCTCCCCGTGTTCTGTCACCTTTGGTGAAAAATCAGGCCTCTAACTCCTCTGCGGATGGGAGCCGCCGCCTGTATTGGTCAATAAAATACCCAAAAACCAAATTGGATTCCACAATTGGATGAGTTATTGAGGACATCCAGCAACACTTGGTCGTCAAGCGACTGCATGGCAAGAACGAGAATGCGGCGTATAACCAGATTGGGATGGCGCTGCTGATCTACGTCTCCAGGTGAGGCACATATTTCTTACCTCGTGCCTCAACAGTTCCTGTCCAGCCCACATCAACTACCGAGATTGCCTGATCATAAAACGCTCAGCATTTCTTATAAATCCATACTGTTCATAGAGTCCATGCGCATCCTTGGTTCCAAGAAAACCCGTCATGCTTGGGAAATCATCAACAATCGTCTCGATCAGCATTTTTCCAAGCCCGTGCCCCCTGTGATGTTCATCTACGAAAACATCGCAGAGATAGTATACGGTTGCCCAATCCGTGACTACCCGCGCAAATCCAATCATGTGGTTCCCATGATAAATCCCGTAACAGACCGAGTTATCAATCGATTTGCGAATCACATCCGGTGTCCGATGATTTGCCCAGTAACTCCTTGACAGGAAAGCACATACGACATCCCTGTCCACCAAAGTCTTGTCATCGCTGATGCGATATTCTCCATGCCAAATGTCCATGTCTGTCCACTCCCGCCTATCGAACGTATCCCCTCACCCGATACCAGCAGTGGTATACCTCCCGAAATCCCAACTTTGCATAGTATGGGTCTGGAAAAAGAGACTGATTGAGATTGTCATCTGACCAAAACTGAATAACGCCTTCAGGAGGAATATAGAAGAATATAATCAAAGAATGAATAATATATAATAAAATTCTTAACATTATATTTATTCCCACACGACCTCACGCACCATCACTGCCGCGATATGACCCTTCTCCCATCCACAAACAATACAGCAAAATCCTCTGCTGCACACTGCATTATGCGATCCCAAGCGACGGTCAACTTTTCGCTTGACAAACACGTCGATTTTTCCAATTGCATTTTCTACACGTTGTTGCGGAATATTAAACCTCTGCTTTATTCCCGCCTCAATCCCGCATTCCACCGTTCTCAATTATGACTTGTGAATATAGTGTCCTGCAAGGGATTTCCTGTTCATTCCTTTTCTCCCGCTTTCAGTATGGCAAAACTTTATTCTCGATCTAAAAAAGTCCTGATATAAAAATCGGGAAAAGGGCTGTAGGGCAAGGATTTCTCCGTTTTGCCTCACGCTCTTTTCCCGCTTGAATCAGGTGTTTATTATGTCTGGAGCAGGTGATTATTGTTTTTAGCAGAGGATTGTTAGGGGGTCACATCTTTTCTGATGAGTAGTGAACAGCACTCCACATGCGCCGTCTGCGGAAACATGTCGACAGGCACGGCGGATTCCAGCGCATAGCCCTCGTCGGCGAGGGAGCGCAGGTCGCGGGCGAGCGTCGCGGGGTTGCAGGAGATGTAGACGACGCGGCGCGGACGCAGGACGGCAATCGAGCGGGCGACTTCCACGCCGCAGCCGGCGCGCGGCGGGTCGAGCAGCACGACGGTCGGGCGGGGGACGGCCAACCGCTTATCACGCAGGATATCCTCCGTTCGGCCGAGCAGGAAGCGCGCATTGGTCACACGGTTCTCCTGCGCATTGTGCCGCGCATCCGCAATGGCCGGCGCCACGCTCTCCACGCCGACAGCGGCGGCGACATGGCGAGCGGCCATCAGCGTAAGCGTGCCGACGCCGCAGTACAGGTCGGCCACCACATCATCCTCGCGAAGCTGTGCGGCATCGAGCGCCAGCCCGTACAACACATCGTCCTGCGCTGGGTTCACCTGCAAGAATGCTCCCGCCGACGCGCGAAACCGCATCCCGCCAAACGTTTCATGCAGGTGCGGCGTCCCCCACAGAACGCGCTCCACCACAGTCTCCGGCAATTCGCCCGGGCGCGCACTTCCCGCGTTCGCACTTCCAGGACGCGCTGATCGCTGCCGCACACCGGAACCACCCGCGCCCGCCTGTGGCGGAGTGAACGGCGTGAACTCACGCGCCACCACGCCGGCCAGCCGAAAACCCGCGGGCATCCGGCCGGAAAGGCGGCGCGCGAGTTCCTGTCCGTGTGGAAGACCGCCGTTCGGATGACCGGAATGGCCGATGCGGTTCACACCGCCCCGTGATCGGCGCCCGGCATTTTCGCCGCGCCGCACCCCGTGCGCAGCATCCGCATCATTCGCGCCGCCCGCGGTTTCGGAGAAGCGGTTGCGGCCGACCTGTCCGGCTCCCCGCGCTTCGATCACCACCAGCGCATCGCCCGCCGAAGAGGTGCGCACCACGATCTGCCGCACGTGACCGGTGTCCGTGCGCTCTTCGTAGGGCGCAATCCCGAGATCGCGCACAAGATCGAGCAGGACGCCCAGAGTCCGGTCGTGCGCCTCCGGCCGGATCAGGCATTCGTCCACGCCCACGGGATCATGCGTGCCCTCCTCCATGAATCCGGCCACAAACCGGCCCTCCCGCGCCATAGCGACCACGCTGACCTTGTTGCGGTAGCGCCATGGATCGTCCATACCGCGCGCCGGCGCGACAACGCGCTCCACGACAGCAGAGTCAAAACGGCCGATCCGCGTCAGCGCGTCAACCAACTGGCGTCGTTTGAACGCCAGTTGGCCATCGTAGCTGATGTGCTGCAACTGGCAGCCGCCGCACGCGCCAAACACCGGGCAGGGCGCCGCGACACGGTCGGGCGATGTGCACACGACATCCAGCAATCTGCTGGATGTCGTGTG
>JAJZZT010000534.1 GCA_021797415.1 Bacillota bacterium | reverse complement strand
CGACCGTCAAGAAGTCTTGATCCGATACCGAATCCGTACCCGCAGCGGGATTACGAGATTTTTGTCGAAGCGCCGGAATTCACGACGCTGTGCCCGAAGACGGGACAGCCCGATTTTGGAGTGATCACGTTTCGTTATCGTCCCGGTCCGTACATCATTGAGTTGAAGTCGTTGAAACTGTACCTGTGGAGTTTCCGCGACGAGGGTCATTTTCATGAGGCGGTGACCAATCAGATCGCGGACGATTTCATCCGTTTCGCGCAGCCGCGCTACCTTGAGGTGATCGGGAAGTTCAATGTCCGCGGCGGAATCGGCACAACGGTGCGCGTGGAGTACACGGCGGACGCGGAGTTGGCGAGCTGTGGTGGTCCAATGGGGACGGGGATCACCCGCTCTGCCGGGTCGAAGTGACCCTGCAGAGCGACGGTTTCATCCTTGGCAGCACCCGCGCTACCCAGGAAGACAGATTTGCGGAAGCCTCGGATTGGGAGGACATGCCTATGAAAGAGACAGGCGGTTCAATTGATGATTTCAGTCTGGCGCCTGCCAGGTGGATTTGGCTCCCTTCTGGACGAACGCTGGCCAACACATTCGTCTTGTTTCGGAGAGACATCGACATTCCCTTTGAGCCGACCCGTGCCATCGGCTGGATCGCAGCGGATAGCCGCTACAAACTGACGGTCAACGGCAGGCGGCGGCAATGGGGACCGGCGCCGTCTGATCCACGGTGGCCGGAAGCGGATCCGGTCGATCTATCGCAGGTTGTGCATGAGGGACGCAGTACCTTCGGGATAGAAGTTCTTCACTATGGATCAGGAGATGGAACGTGGCCTTTAGGGAAGCCGGGTCTACTGTTCAAGCTAGAGATATACGGCGATCATGACCAGTATATCCTGGTCGTATCAGATGAAACGTGGTCCTGCCACCTGGACCGAAGTCGTCGTACGGGCCAGTACAGGCGCTGGTTTCTTCGCGCCTTGCAGGAAGACTCGGATCTGCGAAAGCGGCCGCAGCGGTGGGATGAACCGACCTTCACTCCAGGGACAGATTGGGCGCCAGCGATGGTTCTGCCGAGAAGCGCCCCGAACAAACCCGCTTTGTGTTCGTGGTACCCTGACTACTCGTGGGATGCCGGCTTGACCGATTGGAATCAGGCGCAATTGCGCCCACGATCGGTGCCGCTGCTAAGAGAATCGGTGGTTAAAGCCGTGACCGTGACCGATGCAGGCTGGGTCGAATGGATGAGGAGGCCGGAAGACTGGTTTGAGTACCGCATGCCAGACTCGTTTTCCATTACACCCAATGTCGCCATTTGTAACCAGATGGAAGATGCAAGTTGGCGTCTGCCAAGCGCACCTGCGGACGATAGGGGAGTATACGCCACCTTTGTGTTCGCGGAGCAGATCGTGGGGTGGCCCTTCATCGAACTGGATGCGCCCGAAGGGGCCGTTGTCGAACTCATATGGCAGGAGAGTCATGATCCGGAACGAACGTCATGGTTGGATACCAGTCATTTTACGTGGGCGAGGTTTGTGTGCCGTCCAGGACACAACCACCTGGAGACATTTGACTTCGAATCCCTTCGATGGCTTCAAGTCCATATTCACCAAGCCCCACAGCCAGTCACGATTATGCAGGCGGGCGTTCGGAGACGCATATATCCATTTGCGCATGAGCCCAAGATTCAGGTGGAGGACCAAGCTCTGCAGCGTTTGTTTCATGCCGCCATCAATACACTGTACAACAGCGCCCAGGATACGGTCGTTGACGGCATGGGCCGCGAACGGCAGCAATACAGCGGGGACGGCGGGCATCAACTGCATGCCATTCGCTACCTGTTTGGCGAAACTCAGTTGCCGGCAAGGTTCTTGACCACGTTTAGCCAAGGAATAACCAGCGACGGCTACTTTTTGGATTCTTGGCCTGGTTTTGACCGGCTGGCCCGCCTGATGACACGCCCGTTGGGTATGAGTGGATGGGGTCCCATTATCGACCATGGCGTGGGATTCGTGTTTGACTGTTGGCATCATTATTTAGAGACGGGCCAATTGGATGCATTGCGGGAACCCTATCCGCGGCTTAGGCGCTTTGCCGAGTATCTGACCGGATGGATCCAGTCGGACGGTATGCTGCCTGTTGAACATCTGGGTGTGCCTGTCGTATGGATTGATCATGACGCGTATCGTCGTCAACGCCACAAGCAGTGCGCTTTCAATCTGTATGCGGCCGCCATGTTTGAACACGCGCTGAGTCCGATTGCCGACGCATTTGGCGATCACGGTTTGGCGGCACAGTATAGGTCGGCAGGTGCCGGGATTGCGCAGGCCGTTGTAAACGCCTTCTGGGATGAGGAATCGCAATCGTTTGTTGTCAATCGACCGTGGCTTGCCGAAGAACAGATTCCGCTCTGGTGCGACCGGTCACTTTCAACGGCTGTCATTTACGGCATGTGTCCGGGCGGAAAGTGGCAGGCTGCGGTGAATAGGTTGGCTGAACGCCCTTCCGATCTCGGCATTTCGTATCCTTGCAACGCGGGGTGGCGCTATGACGCATTGGCCAAACACGGCCGTGTCGATGTGGTTCTTGATGAATTGCGATCCATCTGGGCCAACATGCCGTCGGTAGTTCTAAATAACTCAATCCAAGAAGGGTGGACCGCGCGGACAGATTCCACCGATCAATGGAGTCACTCGGCGCTGGCCCCTCTGAACATATTGTTCGTGGGGATCCTCGGATTGCAACCGCCCCGCCCCGGTTTTCTTGAGTACGTGATCCGCCCGCAGTTGGCCGATGTGGGACCCATGGACACCACCGCCTATACGATATGCGGTCCGACTCGTTTGCGGATCGAGCGCAGTTCTGCAGGATACGAGGTGCGCCTCACCGTGCCTCCCGCAGGCCGGGGTGAATTGTGGCTGTCGCCGGAGCAGGCGGGTTCAAGCGCATTGCCCGTGATTGGACAAGACC
>JAJZZT010000168.1 GCA_021797415.1 Bacillota bacterium | reverse complement strand
ATCATCCGGTGGACGCCGGGGACGATGTCCACGTCCTGATTGGTTCAAAATTTATCACACGCACCGGCAGGTGGGAGAGGAGGAACTGCAGAACCTGGCGCAGATGGCGCCGGGGATGCAGACATTCCAACATGGCAAAAGAGAATCGACTTATTCAGGCGCTCGACGAGGCGCCGCTCGGACTGTTTCATCTGCGCGCCGTGCTGACGGCCGGCGCAGGATTTTTTACCGATGCGTATGATCTTTTTATCATCGGGGCCGCGCTTGTGCTGTTAAAGAGCCAGTGGAACCTGGACAAAGGGACAATCGGGTTGATCGGAGCGACATCGCTGATCGCGGCGTTCGTCGGAGCTTTTCTTTTCGGCCGCATCTCGGATATCGTGGGCCGCAAGAAAGTGTATGGGCTTGAAGCGACGATCATGGCGATCGGCGCGATTTTGTCGGCGTTCTCGCCGAATGTCTTCTGGCTGATCGTGTTTCGCTTCATCATGGGCGTCGGCATCGGCGGAGACTATCCGGTCAGCGCGGTGCTGATGAGCGAATACGCCAATGTGCGCGACCGCGGGAAGCTCGTCGCGCTCGTTTTCTCGATGCAGGCGCTCGGCCTGATCGCAGGTCCGATCGTCGCGATCACGCTGCTTGCCAGCGGCATGAACCCGGATCTGGCGTGGCGGATCATGCTCGGTCTGGGCGCGGTTCCGGCGCTTTTTGTCATCTACTCGCGCCGCAGGATGCCGGAGTCGCCGCGTTATGAAGCGCAGGTACAGGGACGGGGCAAAGAGGCCGCGCAGAACCTGAAACTGTACTCCGCCGGACAGGTGCAGGTGGAGGCTGACGATGTACGGGCGGAGCGGATGACCTTTGCGCAGTTCATCTCGAATCCGCGCCTGTTGCTCACACTGATCGGCACGGCCGGCACATGGTTTCTGTTCGACTACGCATATTACGGCAACTCCATCTCCACACCGCTCATCATGAATCTGATCGCGCCAAACGCGGCGCCGATCATGACGGAAGCCTGGACGCTCATCATCTTCGCCGTTGCGGCGGTCCCCGGTTACATTCTGGCGTTTACGACGATCGACCGGATTGGTCACAAGCGCCTGCAGATGATCGGCTTTGCCGTGATGGGCGCCGCGTTTTTGCTGATGGGCGCGATTCCGGGCATCACGTCCGACATCGCACCTTTTCTCGTACTGTACGGTATCAGCTACTTCTTTGCCGAGTTCGGTCCGAACACCACCACGTTCGTGCTTTCCGCCGAGTTGTTTCCCGTCAGCGTGCGCACCACCGGCCATGGAACGTCCGCGGGCGTGGCGAAGGTCGGGGCGTTCATCGGGACGTTTCTCTTCCCTGTTTTCCTCGGTTTGTTTGGCTTGTCGGGCACGTTGATGGTCACATGCGTCTTCTCCGTCATCGGCCTGGTGCTCACCATGGTACTGCCGGAACCCGCCGGCAAGAGCATGGAGCAGATCGCGGAGGATGCCGAACAGAGCCCGACTGCGTCGCGACTGCGCATCAGTTGAAGGATTCCCCGTTTCATTCCGGGGGAATCAGAACTCGCTCCCGCCGGCCGGCGGCCGACAGGCAGGCGTCGATCGCACGCATGTTGGCCACCGCGTCGGCGGCCGGGAACCGGAGCGGCGTCCCTTCGAGCAGGCACCGCCCGATGTGGTCGATCTGCTCAGTGTACGCATTGACCTGCGGGACGGTTTCCTCCCGGCGGTCGCCGGCTGTTTCGATATAAATGTGGGCGTTTGCCGGATCGCGGTAGGTGAACGCATACGGAATGTCGATGCGGCCGGCGGATCCGGCGATTTCAAGGGAATTGCGAAACGCTGTCCACATGCCGCACTGGAATGTCAGTGCGATATCCTTGTCAAATTCCAGCAAGCCGGAGAATTGCATGTCGACGCCGCCGTGTCTTTCCGAATACTGTGCGACCGCGGAAGCGGCGACAGGTTCTGAACCGAGCAGCAGGCGCGCGGCGTTGATCGGATAGCAGCCGACATCGTACAGCGCGCCGCCGCCCATGCCGGGCTTGAAGCGGAAGTTTGCGAGGTCATCGGCGTTATTGAACGTGAAAACGCCCTGGATTCCCCGGATTTCTCCGATCTCTCCGCTGGCGATGATGGCGCGGACGCGGTCGTACCGCGGATGGTAACGGTACATGAACGCCTCGGCGAGCAGGACGCCCGATCCTTCGCAGGCGATGCGCATCTCCCGCGCCTCGTCCGCCGTGAGTGCGAGCGGTTTTTCGCACAGCACGTGCTTGCCCGCTTCCGCCGCGCGGATCGTCCACTCCTTGTGCATGTGATTGGGCAGGGGGATGTAGATTGCGTCGATATCCGCGTCGGCAAGCATTTCATGATAACTGCCGTAATACTGCGGGAAACCAAAACGTTCCGCGAACTCCTGCGCGCGTTTGCCATTCCGGCTGGCGATTGCTCCGAGTTTCCCCGTCTCTGACCGCGCAATGGCCGGAATGACCGAACGTCCGGCAATCCCTGCGCATCCGAGAATTCCCCATCTGATTTTCACCTCATCCACTCCTCTTTGCGGCATGTCTCTCCCAATGATTGTCTCAGGGCGATATCGGTGTCAAGACCAAATCGGTGTCAAGACCGGATTGCTTGTACAGGCCCTGCAAGTTATAATAAGGCTTCGAAAGCCGATGGCAGTGTCCTTTGGCTGGGCATATCCCCGACGCGGGCGCCATAATTAAGGAAGCGGAGGACGTCAGATGGCGGTTAAATGGGAAAAGATAGAGCCCAATGTGGGCGTGCTGGAAGTCGAAGTGGAGTCGGAACAGGTCTCATCGGCGATTGATCGGGCTTTCAAACGGGTGGTGCAACGGGTGAACGTTCCCGGTTTTCGGAAGGGAAAGGTTCCGCGCAAGATATTTGAGGCGCGCTTCGGTGTCGCCTCACTGTACGAAGATGCGCTTGACTTCCTGTTGCCGCAGGCGTATT
>JAJZZT010000247.1 GCA_021797415.1 Bacillota bacterium | reverse complement strand
TCCGATCTCTCAGTATCGGCGTGTCGACAGTGTTTCTCGTCGTGTACATTCTCGGACTCGTATTTTCAATGGGCACGCACAGGGCGCTGTTCACCCAGACGGAAGGAGAGGCGGCGCCGGGAAACAGGCGGATGTCGCGCAAGGAAATCAAGACGGCATGGTTCGAGCTCGCAGTGGCCACACTGCTCGTGGCGCCCCAGAGCGACCTGCTTGTCCATACGGTGCAGCCGCTCGCGCAGGGGATCGGTCTGCGGCCCGATTTTATCGGGTTGATCTTTCTGCCGATGGTGGGCGCCGCGCCGGAGTTTTTTTCCGCGATCGTGCTTTCGCGGCGGAACCAGATGGAAGGCAGCATGGAGATCGCGGTGGGTTCCAGCCTGCAGATCGCCCTGTTCGTCGCACCGGTGCTGGTGCTCTCCGGGGCGCTGATGGCGCGGCCGCTCAACCTTGTGTTCACGCCGATGGAGGTCATCATGATGTTTTTGGCGGCCATCCTGACCAGTCTTGTGTCGTTGGACGGAGAGACCAACTGGTTCGAAGGAACGCTGGTGACCGCCACCTACCTGTTGTTCGCGCTTTTGTTTCTCTTCAAGTGAAATGGGGTGAAGCGGGGTGAAGCAGGAGATAAAGCGGCGCGCGTCAACCTGCGCCATCGCCGGGGCGGTGCTGCTGTGCGCCGCGGGAGCGTTCTATCTGTATACGACGGGCATGTGGGGCAGGATTCCCGCCGCGATCCGGGCCACCGGCAATTTTGGCCTGCTGGTCAGCTATGCGCTGATCGTCCTGCAGACGTTCATCCCGTTCGCCCCCTTTGCCGTGCTGGCCGGCTTCAATGCGACGGTTCACGGTTATTGGCCAGGATATGTCGCCACATTGTCCGGAGCGTTCACGGGAGCCTGCCTGTTCTACGTTCTGGCCCTGCGCGTCACGCACCGCTACGCCCGGGCGCGCGTGGAACAATTTCTGGCGGGGCACGACAGGATCCGGCGCATGGCGCACAGCGTGAAGAAAGAACGCGGCTGGTCGCTGTTTTTTGTCATTGTCGTACTGCGGTTGCAGCCGTGGTTGCCCTCTTCTATCATCGACCTGCTGGCGGGCGTCGCAAAAGTGCCCGTCCGCATTTTTGCCGGCGCGACGTTGACCGGACAGGCGCCGATGATCGGCCTGGAGTCGTATGTGGGGCATCGGCTGATGAATTTCCATTCCCACCGGCATGAACTCTGGTGGATCGCGGGAGCCGCGATGGCGATGCTGGCGCTGTACGGTCTGGCGCGCGTGTACATGGGCAGATTGGGGCGGGCGCGCATGCGCCGTCCGCAGTGAGGTGGAGTGCGCAGTGAGGCGGAGCGCGCAGTGAGGCCCATACTCCGGGTGCAGAGTTCCCGGTCATTGCGGACAACCCGCGCAAGCCTGACATGGGACAGGCCTGCGCGGCATACCTTGAGGCATGAGAGTCTGTCTCCGGTTGGGATGCGCATGAGTCATGCCGCGAAAATTGTGGAAATCCTGCTCGTCAATTTCGTTTTGTCCGGAGACAACGCCCTGGTGATCGCGCTTGTCGCGATGCGGCTTGACGCTCCGAAGCGGCGGCGCGCCATCCTGTACGGCACCGCCATGTCCGTGGCGTTGCGTGCCTGGCTGACGCTTTCCGCCGGCCGTGTGCTCGGCTACCCGTACCTGCAGGGAGTGGGTGGACTGCTTCTGTCCTATCTGGCCTGCTCCCTGTTGCTCGCAAAAAAAGAGAACGCCGCGCCGGCGCGCGCGGGAAGCGTTGCACCCGGTATCATCGCGACGGTGGCGGCGATCACGCTCGCCGATGTCACCATGAGCCTGGACAATGTGATCGCGCTGGCGGGCATCGCCCGGGGAGACCGGGCCATGCTGATCATCGGGCTGTTGCTCAGTATCTCGCTGATCATGTCCGCAAGCAATGCCATGGCCCGTGTACTTTCGCAAAGCAGGCTGCTGCAGGCGCTCGGGACGGCGGCGCTCGCCTGGACGGCGGGTGGAATGGTCGGGCACGATCCCGCTGTTGAGGCGTATTTTGGTCCATTTTCATACGTGCCTGTGATCGGCGCTTTTGTCATTTCACTTGTCGCGATCCGATTGCAAAACAAGCTAAGAAAGACGTGGATTGTCTGGTTCGCCCGCCGGCGCGGCGCAATCCGCCAAGTGAGCCGGACCTGTTCCAGATAGACCCCCATGGCGCTGGGGCGCGCGCCGCCATCGGCAGGATGAAAGTGTGTCGGGCCGGCGCCCTGCGCTGTGTCCGGCGAGTTTTGCGCCGTGGGCAAGGTTTGCTGGGTCGTCGTCATTCCCTTTGCTCGTCGCGAGTTTAGCGATAGCGGTGTCCGAGCAGGAGCAAAGGGACATGGGATCCAGTCCTTAAGGGGCAGGCGGGCTCATTTGGATCGGGCGTTTGAGGCGTCAGTCAAACGCCCGATCGCCCCCCGCCGCCTGCCGAAGATGGGTGGATCCCAGTCCCCGGGGAATGACGAAGACTGGCAGAGGACATTTTCAAGACAAGGCGGTCGCGGCCGCAAAGAGCACCAGCGGACGGTCGAAGGCGTCTTCAAACACATCCGCTTTGCGCGATAAAAGGCGGTCTCCGTCATCCTGGCGCAGTCCGTGCGTCTTCAGATACAGCGCATCGCGTTCCATGGACGCCAGGATGGTCACGCCCGTTTCATGGCTCCGGTCCAGACCGTCGGCAATGCGCAGAAGAGCCGCCATCTGCAGCAGTTCCAATTGGCCGCGCAGTCGCTTTTTTCGCCAGTTGCGCCGGAAGCGACGGCGATGCACGGCGCACAGCGCGGCGACATCCGCGCGCAGCGCCGCGTCCCAGTTCCGGGTGTGCGCGCTGTTCTCCACAAGATAGCGGCTGTGTTCCTGGTGCTGTTCAAACGCCACGATTTTCCCGATATCGTGAAGCCAGGCGGCAAGTGAAAGACGCGCAAAGAGATCGTCTGGCGA
>JAJZZT010000380.1 GCA_021797415.1 Bacillota bacterium | reverse complement strand
GTTTCATTCACCCGTTTTCTGTATTTTTACCGCAACGTCGCAAAGTAAAGAGGGTCCGCCTCCACGCGGCCTACCGCCGGAATTGTACTTCACGGCCGCTCCAACGTCTACCATGCGGCCCGTCTTCATGTTACACTGTCTACCATAGACGGGCCATTCAAGGAGTGTCCTATTCGTGCTGTCTCTCTACGTGTATCTGCTCGCCCCGCTGCTGTTCATGGCGGCCGTGGTCATCGGCTGGGGGCCGCGGCGCATCCCCGCGCGGGCATTCGGTTTCATGGCGGCCATCGTCGTCGTATTCGCGATCGTCGAGTACTTTGTCGGCTTTTTCCCGCCGCTGACGATCCCCACACTGCTCTTTTTCGCCTTGCTGACACTCATGATACGACTGGTGCGCCTGCTGCTGGAGCGCTCCTTTCCCAGGTTTGCGAACAATCGCGCCGCGCTCTATCTGCTGCTTATCGTGGCGGTTCCCGTCGTCCTGGCGCTCTTTAGCGTCGGCGGCCTCTTCCCGCTGCTCCTGATCGGATTGTCGATCTACCAGATGACAAAGCGCCGGAAAAAGGGACCGCGCCCGGTGGACGAACCCCGCGATTTCTCCGCGACATGGGAACGCATGCGCCGCTCTTTGCGCACGCTCGGACCCCTGTCGCTGCTGATCGTCGGCACAGCGGCCGCCCTGGTCGGCTCCGGCATTCTCGCCGGAGTGACGACCGCCGTGTCCGCGGCTGTCACGTACCGGCCGCAGGTGACGCTCGTCCGCGCCAAGGTGACAGGCGTCCTGCCTCCGATCCAGGTCAGCGACGTCCCGATCGTCGAACGCAGCAGCGCGCAGACGGTGATGGCCAACGCGATCGGAACGTTCGGTCCGCAGTACCACATCTCCCAGCGCGGTCTCTCCCTTGTGCGCTACAAGGGCCAGCTCGTCTGGACGGCGCCCCTGGACTACAACAACGGACTGATCTGGCTGACCAAACGCACTGTCCCCGGCTATGTCTGGATGCCCGCGAACAATCCGAGCGCACGGCCTGTTCTCGTACTCAACCGGCCGTACATCATCACACCGCAGGCGGGATTCTCATTCAATCTGTCACGTGTGCTGTACCAGCACTTTCCCACCCTGCTGATCGGAACGTCGGACTGGGAACTCGCGCCAAACGGCAACGGCTACTGGGTAACATCGCTCTACACCCCGGCGCCCGGCCTGTCATCGCTCGTCACGCGCGTACTGGTGGGCTGCGCGCTGACCAATCCCGCCACGGGACAGGTGACGTACTATAAACTCGGCACTCAGCCATCCTGGGTGAGCCAGGTCGTCGGCCCGAATTTTGCGCAGAGTGAGGCGGCGCGTTTTGGCTGGGACCGCTCCGGCTTCATCGCCGCGACATTCACCCACCTGAATGCGACGCAGCCCGTCCACGCGACGCCGTACAACGTACTGCTGGGAAACGGCGGACTGGGCTGGGAGATTCCCATGACGTCTCCAAACGCGACGGACAATTCACTGTCCGGCGTCATCCTGGTGGATGCGGAGACCAACCGGGTCACATTCACTCCCTTCACAGGTCTGCAAAACGACATTGCCATTGCCCAGCGCATCAACGGCGCCACCATCAACAGCACGCTGACATCGGGGCGCGCCCTTTTGTACAACATCGCCGGCGCCCTGGCGTACATCGCGCCCGTGGTGAACCAGAGCGGCATCGTCCAGCAGGTCGCCATCGTCGACCCGAAAAATGTGGCGCAGCCGGTCATCGCGTCGACGATGGCTTCGGCGCTCGCCAACTGGCAGGCTTACCTGGCCGGCAACGGGATCGCCGCAGGTTCGGGGCCTCTCGCCTTACAAACGGTGACAGGCCGCGTGCAGCGCGTGGCCACCTACCTGTCGTCCAGTGGAGCCAGCGGCGCGACGGTCAAGGAATACTGGCTGTATCTGATTAATGGCTCGGCGTACCGCGCCGATCTCTCCCTCGCTCCCGACGTGGTGCCGTTTGTCAGGCCGGGCGACCTGGTGACCATCCGCTTCGCCCAGGGCGGCACCAGTCCGGTCACGCTGGAGTCCATCGCCGATCCCACACTGTCCACCAAAAAGGGAAAATAAATGTTCGCCGGGCCGCCATTATTCCCTTTTCCGCAGCGCGTTTTGCGCTGGCGATGTTTGAACGGGAACAATGGAATACCGGTTGCCGGCGGGGAACGGGAGCGTTACTGTGATGTCCAGTTTCTCCACCGACGTGGATACACTGAAGGCTTTCCTGCGCAGCGGACTTTCCGTCAGCCCGTGGCTGATGGGCGCCAACGCGACCGACAGGATCGACGCCTACATCTTTCAGGAATTGAACGCCAAAGTCACCCGTCTGATCGAGCGGGAATGGACGGAGGACACTGTGGTCCGGCACTACGGGACACGGCCGGTCCCTGAGCGCGTTCCTCAGACCGCCGTATACGAAATCGCCGCCTCCATTGCCATGAGTCTCGCCCTGCTGCGTTCTCCGTCACAGGAAATCGACGAGCAAATCGCCGACGCGGCACTGGCCATCGTGGCGGATTTTACGGCAAAACACAGTCTGCCACAGCTCATCAACGTGTACGGCACCGTCACGTTGTTTGAAAATTTGAGCGCGCTGGCCTTTTATGGAGAAGTGCCGGAACGGGAATTCATCCTTGGCACATGGCATAGGCCGTGGATCGACTACTCGATTTCAGACGAATTGCTCCTCGGGGCGTATTACGGTATGTACGCCATCCGGATTGAGCGCGGGCGGCGCTTTGTCGTCCTGACCAGAGCGGGAAAAGGAAAACTGGATGAACTGCGCGCGCTGCTCGAAGCGTCCGGCTATCTCCGCCACCGCGTCAAAATGCTGCACAGTCCCGGATCTTATCCGGAGAGGCAGGGCCGCGAATTCACCAGGGAACTCTGGCCGGACATCGACAGCCTGCGCAGTCGGTTCCTTTCCTGGTCGCACGCTTCGGC
>JAJZZT010000120.1 GCA_021797415.1 Bacillota bacterium | reverse complement strand
CGCGCCGTCGACAATGATCGTGTTCTCCTTGGAGACGCGCACCTGCCGCGCGTGACCGAGCTGGCTCATATCCGTATTTTTCAATTCCAGTCCGAGTTCTTCGCTGATGACCTGGCCGTTTGTCAGAATGGCGATGTCCTGCAGCATGGCTTTGCGGCGATCGCCGAAGCCGGGCGCCTTCACGGCGACCGCCTTGAACGTGCCGCGCAGTTTGTTGACGACGAGCGTCGCCAGCGCCTCGCCTTCCACATCCTCCGCGATCATGAGCAGCGGGCGGCCGGACTGCACGATCCGCTCCAGCACAGGAAGCAGATCCTGAATATTGCCGATCTTGCGGTCCGTGATCAGGATGTACGGCTCGTCAAGCACGGCCTCCATCTTGTCGGAATCCGTCACCATGTAGGGGGAGATGTATCCGCGGTCGAACTGCATGCCTTCCACCACTTCAAGTTCCGTGACGAAACCTTTTGATTCTTCGACCGTGATGACGCCGTCCTTGCCAACTTTCTCCATCGCGTCGGCGATCCAGACGCCAACCTCGCTGTCGCCCGCCGAGATGGCGGCGACCTGCGCGATGTTGTCCCGGCCGGAAACAGGCGTGGAGATCTGCTTGATCTCACTGACAGCCGCGGCCACCGCTTTTTCAATGCCTTTGCGCAGCGCCATGGGATTCGCCCCCGCCGCCACGTTTTTCAACCCTTCGCGGATCATCGCCTGCGCCAGGACGGTGGCGGTCGTCGTACCGTCGCCCGCGACATCGTTCGTCTTGGTGGCGACTTCTTTCACCAGTTGTGCACCGAGTTTTTCGAAGGTGTCTTCCAGCTCGATTTCCTTTGCGATCGTCACGCCGTCGTTGGTGATGAGCGGCGAGCCGAATTTCTTTTCCAGCACGACATTGCGCCCCTTGGGTCCCAGTGTCACCTTGACCGTATCCGCCAGGGCGTCGACTCCGCGCAACATGGCGCGGCGGGCTTCTTCACGAAATTTGATTTCCTTTGCCATCTGATGTATCCCTCCGATTAGGAAATAACAGCCAGCAGGTCGTTTTCCCGCATGATGAGCAACTCTTCATTGTTCACCTTGAACTCCGTGCCGGCGTATTTGGCAAAAATCACGCGATCGCCGACCTTGACTTCGGGGGCGATTCGCTGTCCAGCTTCAAATCGTCCGGGTCCGACCGCGATGACCTCGCCCTCCTGGGGCTTCTCCTTGGCGGTGTCTGGCAGAACGATGCCGCTTGACGTCTTTTGTTCACGCGCCAAGGCGCGCACGACAATCCTGTCGGTCAGTGGTTTGATCATGGTTTTATCCATGGTCACGCTCATTGAAACACCCTCCTTGAGGATATAATTCGGGAATCCGTTAGCACTCTTCCCTATCGAGTGCTAACAACATCCCATATAATACAGATTCAATCTTTGGTTTGCAAGTGGATTTGCAAGGATTGTCACGACATTTTGCTCCCGTTGCGAAGCTGTGCAGAGGTTGTTCAAAAAGGGTGCAGAACTCCCCGGCGCATTGCGCCTGCAATGAGGACTTTATCCCATGTCCCCTAGGTCCGCATTTCTGGCTGCTTCCAAGGGAAGCCCACTGTACACTCGGTTTATCCCATGTCCCATTGCACTGCTTGGGTCTTACCTGCCTTCTTTTTGAACGGGCCCATGTAGTATGATGGGCGTGAAGGTGAAACTGGGCGTCAGGGGGTCGACGCATGGCGGGCGACGTGAGAGCGTCAGGGCGGTACGCCTGGCTGGAGACGGCAACGATTACGGAGATGCAGGCGGCCATGGACGCGGGAGAGTTGTCCGCGCGTGAACTGACGATGGCGTACCTGTTGCGCATTGCGGATTTCAATCAGCAGGGGAGTTGTCTGAACGCCGTCCTGGAAGTGAATCCCGACGCCATTCAGACGGCGGAAGGGCTCGACGCCGAACGCCGCAAGCGCGGACCGCGCGGACCGCTTCACGGCATCCCGATCCTGCTCAAGGACAACGTTGCGACGGCGGACAAGATGCACACCAGCGCGGGTTCGCTCGCCCTGGCGCGCGCCTATGCGTCCGAGGACGCGTTTATCGTGCGCCAGCTCCGCAAGGGCGGCGCCGTCTTGCTGGGCAAAACCAACATGACGGAATGGGCGAATTTCATGGCCGAGAACATGCCGAACGGCTACAGTTCACGCGGCGGCCAAGTGCTCAATCCATACGGTCCGCATCAGTTTGATGTCGGCGGGTCGAGTTCCGGAGCGGGGGCCGCGATGGCCGCGGCGTTTGCCGCCGGGGCGGTGGGGACCGAGACATCCGGTTCCATTCTCAGCCCGGCCAGCGCAAATTCTGCCGTCGGCATCAAGCCGACGGTGGGACTGGTGAGCCGCGCCGGCATCATTCCCATCGCGCACAGCCAGGATACGGCGGGACCGCTGGCGCGGTCGGTCGCCGACGCGGCGCTTTTGCTCGGTTCCCTGACCGGCGTGGACGAGAAGGATCCCGCGACGCTCACAAGTCTTGGACGTTATCTCGCAGATTACACCGGTTATCTTGATCCGGGCGCTCTGGTGGGAGCGCGCATCGGCATCCCGCGCCGGCCGTACTGGGAGGGTCTGTCCGCGGAGCGGACGGCCATTGCGGAGCGCGCGGTTGAAGCGCTAAAGAGCTGCGGCGCGATCGTCGTCGACGAGGTTGTCGTGCCGTCCGCCCGCGAGCAGACTGACTACGATGTGCTTGTGTACGAATTCAAGCCGGATCTCAACGCCTACCTGGCGCGCCTCGGCTTGGGCGTTCCGCATTCGCTGCAGGAAGTCATCCAGTTTAACGAACAGCACGCCGAATTGACCCTGCGTTTTGGACAGTCTGTCCTGCTTGAATCCGATCGCACGAGCGGAACGTTGACAGAGCGCAGCTATCTGGAGGCGCGTGCGCGGGATCTGCGCTACGCGAGACAGGAAGGGATCGACGCGGCCCTTGCCGAACACGATCTCGATGCGCTT
>JAJZZT010000512.1 GCA_021797415.1 Bacillota bacterium | reverse complement strand
GAACGGTTTGCTCGCCGCCGCCAAGTACGGGCTGCAACTGCTCGTCGTCCTGATCCACAATGACGGCGGAGGAATCTTTTCTTTCCTGCCGCCCGCGTGTCACGAGGATGTCTTCAGCCATTTTGCCGCGGCGCACGGACTGGATTTTTCCCACGCCGTGCGCATGTACGGCGGAAGCCACAGGCGGGCCGGATCACCCGCCGAACTGCGCGCGGCCGTACGTCATGGGCTTGTCGCGGGGGGATTGTACGTGATCGAGGTGCCGTCCGATCGCGCGTTGAATGTGGTCTTGCACCAGAGCGCGCTGGATGCCGTGCGCCGCGCTCTGAGACCGGAGAAAGACGGCCATGTGTGAGGATGGGACGGGCCATGTGTGAGGATAAATTGGCGCAAGACGAGCGTGTGTCACTGCGCGGCGTCACCTACCACATCAGCGTGCGCGGTCTGCTCGACGCTCCGCTGGTGGTCTTCCTGCACGGATTTTTCGGCGCCGGAGCGGATTTTTCCCATGTGGTACGCACATGTTGCAGATCCTTTCGTTGCGTGACCGTCGATTTGCCAGGCCATGGCCGCTCCGATACCCCGGATGACCCAAGGCGCTACGCGCTGCCGGAGACGGCCGCCGATCTCGCGGAGCTGCTCGATTATTTTCAGCGCGAGACGGCGTCGCTCGTCGGCTATTCGATGGGGGGGCGCAGCGCGCTCGCGTTTGCCGCCCACTTTCCAAAGCGGGTACGGTCGCTCGCATTGGAGAGCGCCTCCCCCGGACTAGCCTCGCCAGCGTCCCGCCGGGCGCGCCGGCAGCATGACGAGGCGCTGGCCGCGCGGTTTCTTGCGACGGGTCTCGACCGCATGGTCGAGGTATGGGAAAACCAGCCACTTTTTTTCTCCCAGCGCACGCTTTCCGCCGAGCAGCGCGCCTCTCAGCGCGCTGTGCGTCTGCGGCAGCGCCCGTTCGGACTCGCCAACAGCCTGCTCGGAGCGGGCACTGGCGCGCAACCGTCGTATTGGGGGAGCCTGGCCCGGCTGCGCTGTCCGGTTCTGCTTGTGACCGGCGGGCAGGATGAAAAATTCACGCGCATCGCGGAGCGAATGGCCGGCCTTTTGCCTCATTGCAAGCATGCGCAGTGCGTTAGGGCTGGTCACAATGTGCACCTGGAGGAACCGGACTGGTACGCGGAGCAGGTGTGCGATTTCCTGCTGCACCAGCATCGGCGAGGGGAGCGAATGGAATAATATTGCGGCGGGCGAGTGGACAAGGGACGGGCCGCAACCGGCGATCCTGTATGCCCTGGTTCTTGCGGAAAATGTGTACAAGCAATAGACAGATTTTTCGGTTAATATCTTCCCGTACAAGCCGCATCCCTGTTACGCTGAGGGCGGGATCTGGATGGATCGCTGGGGCGCGCTCTGCTTTCATGCGTTGCGCGACGCCGACGCCACGGTAAAACGGGGAGTGGACGCCATGGAGTCCGATGCAGAAGAGAGAACGGCAGAGAAACTGAGCAAATTTTCCGGTCTGCCGCTGCGCGCACCGCTGATCACGCTGTCGCAGATGCTGGAATCCACGGTGAAACGCGCGCCGGACGCCGAGGCCATGATATTTTACGGGCGCGTGTGGAGCTATGCGCAACTTGCCGCCGCGGTATCCGCCGCAGCCGCCGCGTGCGCGCGGTGCGGCATTGGCAAGGGAGACCGCGTCGGACTGCTGCTGCCGAATTGTCCACAGTATGTCGTCTCGTATTACGCATTGGCCAGAATCGGAGCGGTGATTGTGCAACTGAACCCGCTCCTGACGGAGCATGAACTGGCGGAGATTGCCGCGGACTGCGGGATGAAAGCGGCTGTCGCGATCGACAGGCTCGCCCCGCTGTTGCTGCAAATCGCCGGAGAGTCGCTCGGCTGTGTCGTCTCCGTCGCATTCGGGGAGAACCGGGCTCCGGCCGATGCGCCATCGGATGTTGCGGACCGCCGCGATGCGCGCGAATGGTCCTGGGACGCCTGGCTGCAAGAAGGGGTTGCACTGTCAAAAACGGGAGAACTGCTGTCGTCGCCGCTTGACCCGTCCGTCGCCGCGGCTGTGCTGCAGTATACCGGAGGAACCACCGGCTTGCCAAAGGGAGCGCTGCTGACACACGCCAACCTGGTTGCGAACGTGGAGCAGATACGGGAGTTTTTCCTGTCGGCGGGACTCGGACCGGGAGACAGATGCCTGTGCGCACTTCCGCTTTTTCACGTCTACGGCATGACCTGCGCCATGAACGCGAGTATCGCGGCAGGCATGTCAATGGTGCTTGTCCCGCATTTTCAGCCGGACGAGGTGATGGAAATCATCCGGACGTACCGGCCGTCGTACTTTCCCGGCGTGCCCACCATGTACACCGCGTTGGCCGGGCAACCCGGCGCGGCAAAAGCGGGACTGGACGCGGTTCGCGTCTGCATCAGCGGTTCCGCCCCATTCCCGCCTGAAGCGATGCGGCAATTTGAAGCGGCGACGGGCGCGATCGTACTGGAGGGGTATGGATTGTCCGAGGCGTCGCCCCTGACGCATGTGAATCCTTTCACAGGGCCGCGCAAGTCGGGCAGTGTAGGACCGCCCGTCGGCGGCACGGAAGCCGCGGTGGTGGACAGTGAGACGGGGTCGACGATTCTTCCGGTCGGCGCACAGGGGGAACTGGTGGTTCGCGGTCCCCAGGTGATGGCCGGCTACTTTGGCCGCCCGCAGGAGACGAGCGCCGTGCTGCGCGACGGGTGGCTGTACACGGGGGACATCGCGCGGATGGATGAGGACGGGTATACGTACATTGTGGACAGGAAAAAGGACGTGATCATTGCGAGCGGTTTCAAGGTATACCCGCGGGAGGTCGAGGAGGTGCTGCTCGCCCACCCTGGCATTGTGGAGGCGGCGGTGATCGGGGTGCCCGACGCGTACCGCGGCGAGACGGTCGCCGCGCATATTGTGCTGCGGGCGGGCGCCACGCTGTCGC
>JAJZZT010000468.1 GCA_021797415.1 Bacillota bacterium | reverse complement strand
GGCGCATGGCTGCGTCATCGCCAGAAACGCACCCTCACGTACCTCAAAACGTACGCTCGGTCCGCATTTCTGGCTGCTTTCTTGCCCTGCGCAAATCTTACCTGCCCTCTTTTTGAACAGGCTCTAATGGGGAAATTCTGGACGATCGAATTCGGACGAGCACGGCGTATAATGATCCCAGAGACTAAACGGAACGGGAAGGGGACGACAATGGGCGGCCCGAAAACAGATCGAAGCGAGCATTATACATATGCTGATTACCTGACATGGGACGTCGAGGAACGCTGGGAGTTGATTGACGGCGTGCCGTACCTGATGGCCAGTCCGATACCGGAGCATCAACAAGCAGCGTTGCAGTTCGGAGAGGAGTTTGCCATGCACCTGCGTGGAAAAGAGTGTAGAGCCTTCATTGCTCCCATGGATCTGACAGTGGAAGCGAGTATGCGAACGGAGCAAGTTGTGCAACCTGATCTATTTGTCATGTGCGGCGAATATAGCCGTGACAAGCGGATCATCGGTGTGCCTGTGCTCGTGATCGAGATTTTGTCGCCATCGACTGAGGTCATGATTTTGTACGCACGATGCGCCTGTATCAACGGATCGGTGTTCAGGAATATTGGATTGTCGATCCGGTGACCCGATTCGTATACGTCTACATGCGTGAGGGTGGCCTGTTAGAGTGGCGCTCCGAACATAAATCCGGAGACAAACTGAGCCCGTCGATGTTCCCGGACCTCTCGATCAACGTGAGCGTTCTGTTCGAGTAGAAACCAGAGGAGGAGGTCATCCGCCGCCCCCGACGGGTTGCCGTGGCTGCTTCAGAATGGTAACCTTTTGCTGGGATCGAAACACGCAGACTCGCGATGTGAATGCGCAGTTGATAAATTTGGTTCACCATATGTCCCCTGGGCGACCGGGTCTTGACGGAGTGGACAGAAGGGTCGTGGATGCGTGAAGGGATTGATTCTTGCGGGCGGTACGGGGTCCAGGCTGCGGCCGCTGACGTATACGAGCGCAAAGCAGTTGATTCCGATCGGCAACAAGCCGATCCTGTTCTATGCGATTGAGGCGCTGCGCGACAGCGGGATCGAAGAGATCGGCATGATCGTCGGCGATACGGCGGAGGAGGTGCGGCGGGCGGCGGGAGACGGGTCGACGTTCGGTGTGCGCATCACGTATATTCCGCAGGAGAAGCCCCTGGGGCTGGCGCACGCGGTGAAAATCGCCGAGCCGTTCATGGCGGGCGAGCCGTTTGTGATGTTTCTCGGCGACAATCTCGTGCGCGACGGGGTGAAGGCGTTTGCCCAGCAATTTCGCCAATCCAAACCGGACGCGCTCGTCCTGCTCAGCGAGGTGCCGGAACCGCAGCATTTCGGCGTGGTGGAACTGAGAGACGGGCGTGTGGTGCGTCTGGTGGAAAAACCGAAGGAGCCGCCGAGCAATCTGGCCTTGGTCGGCGTGTACCTGTTCCAGCCCTGCATCTTTGAGGCGGTGCGTTCCATCGTGCCGTCCGCGCGCGGCGAACTGGAGATCACGGACGCCATCCAGTGGCTGGTGGACCAGGGTCACAGCGTGGAGCCACACCTTGTGCGCGGCTGGTGGAAGGACACCGGCCGGCCGGAGGATGTGCTTGACGCGAACCGCCTCGTGCTGGAGATGGTGGAGGCGGACGTGCGCGGCGTGGTGGACGCGGAGTCCAGCGTGGTGGGCCGGGTGCAACTTGGCGCTCATTCGCGGGTCGTGCGCAGCACCATCCGGGGGCCGGTCGTGATCGGCGACAATGTCACGATTGAGGACGCCTACATCGGGCCGTTCACAGCCATCAGCGACCGCGTCACCATCCGCGGCTCCGAGATTGAGCACAGCGTGGTGCTGGAGGACTGCCACATCGAGAGCACCCACCGCATCGACCGGTCGCTCATCGGCCGGCGTGTGCAGATCGTCCCCGCGAAGGCCAGGCCAAAGGCGATGAGCCTTGTGCTCGGCGACAATTCGCGCTGCGAACTGTAAACTGCGTCTGCTCAGTAAACTGCGTCTGCTCAGTAAACTGCGTCTGCTCAGTAAACTGCGTCTGCTCAGTAGACTGCGTCTGCTCAGTAGACTGCGTCTGCCAAGTAGGCGACCGGTTAACGCAAAGCGTGTCTGCGGTCTTCGTCCAACACGGGTTGGACGGCCAATTGTCTGACAAAAATCAGCGTTCACTGCTCCCCAAGGAGGTACCATTGACCATGCTCCACGGAGTCCAGATCAAAAAACTCACCCGCCACTTTGACGACCGCGGCTTTTTTATGGAAGTATTGCGCGACGACGACAATCTCCTTACGCGCTTTGGCCAGGCATCCTTCTCCAAATCCTATCCCGGCGTCGTCAAAGCGTTTCACTACCACGAAAAACAGGACGACCTCTGGTTCTTCCCCTCCGGCAACGCCCAGGTCGTCCTGCACGACATGCGCGACGATTCACCCACCAAGGGCCAGACGCAGGTCGTCTACATGGGCGAGGACAATCCCCTGCTGCTGCTTATTCCCATCGGCGTTGCGCACGGCTATCGCGTGCTTGGCAATGAGCCCGCGGTCATCATGTATTTCACCACCATGTCCTATGATCCCGCCGATCCCGACGAGAAGCGCATTCCGTGGGACGATCCGGCCATCGGGTTCGACTGGACCACGAAAAACCGCTGAGCGGCGAACGGCCGGGGACGGCGAACCGGTAAGGGCTTGTAGCGGACAAGTGACGAGGCGGCAAACCGATATGGGCCTGCGATGGAGGAGATGGCGGTATGAGGCTGTTTGTGACAGGCGGAGCGGGGTGTATCGGCAGCAATTTCGTGCGCCACATGCTGGTGGCGGACGGTGATGTCAGAATTATCAATTTTGACGCGCTCACTTACGCGGGCAATCTGGCCAATGTGTCCGGACTCGGCGATCGCCACAGCTTTGTGCGGGGCGACATCTGCGACGCGGACGCCGTGCGGCGTGCGATGC
>JAJZZT010000463.1 GCA_021797415.1 Bacillota bacterium | reverse complement strand
CCGATCTTCACCCCGATCGCCGCCTCCTTCGTATCCTCTGTCCAAATGTCCACAAGGCGGGCCTGGTACGCTGTGGCCGTATGAGGACACAAAAAACCCCTACAAAATCGAGCCTTTTACGGCGGTATTTGTAGGGGCCATCATCCCTTTGGACATGGGATTATCCCATGTCCCTTGCGGGCTAACGCGAGCTCCAACGCTATACTGTTCATCATTGAGAAAAATATGCAATAGATCGAGCCTAAAGTCAAGCATTTCCCGGCAGGGACAATATCACTGACGAACAGCAAACGGCACACCCGCCTATTGCGGGTACGCTGCTTAATATGATATAATTCGGCAGTTGTGAGATCGCATGACGCTGATTGAACTGCCAGATCAGCCTTTCCTGGCCGTGCGTCGGGACGAACGGCCTCGCGTATTCGAGACAAGTCATGGACGGGTAAACTTGCGCAGTAAGGGCAACGGTAAGAAATGGGGGTGAAGAGCATGAAGGCGGCAATCCATCCGGAGTATCACAGGGTGACGGTGACCTGCGCGTGTGGAGAACAGTTTGAAACAGGATCGAGCAAAAAGAACCTGCGCGTCGAGATCTGTTCCAAGTGCCACCCTTTTTTCACGGGCAAGCAGAAGTTTGTCGATGCCGGCGGGCGTGTGGACAAGTTCCGCAGGAAGTACGGCATGTGACCGATGCGGAGTGCCCGGCGGAACGCGTCGGGTATTTTTTTCGTCAACTCACGGGAGTGGATCGACGTGTTTCATCGTTTGGATGCCGTTGAGAAGAGATATGAGGAATTGGGGCGCCTCCTTTCCGATCCGGCCGTCATCGCCGATGTGAACAGGCTTCGCCAGTACGCCAAAGAGCAATCGGATCTCAGCGATGCGGTGACCGCTTATCGCGAGTACAAAAAAGTGGCGGCGGAGTTGCGGGAGTCGCGGGTGCTGCTTGATGAACGCCTGGACGACGAGATGCGCGATCTCGTCAGGCAGGAGATCGGCGACCTGACGGAACGCGAGGCAGAGTTGTCGCGCGACCTGATGATCCTGCTGTTGCCAAAGGACCAGAACGACGACAAAAGCGTGATCATGGAGATCCGCGGCGCGGCGGGCGGGGACGAAGCGGCGCTGTTCGCCGCGGTGCTGTTTCGCATGTACAGCCGCTACGCGGATCGCGTCGGCTGGAAGATCGACGTGATCGATTCGAACCAGACGGACATCGGCGGCATCAAGGAGATTGTCTTCAGCATCCAGGGCAAGGGTGTTTACAGCAGGATGAAGTATGAGAGCGGCGCGCACCGCGTGCAACGGGTGCCGTCCACGGAGTCGGGCGGCCGCATCCATACGTCCACGTCCACCGTCGCCGTCCTGCCGGAAGTGGAGGAGATCGAGGTGGAGATTCACGACAAGGATCTGCGCATCGACACCTTTTGTTCGACAGGCCCCGGCGGACAGAGCGTCAATACCACACAGTCGGCGGTCCGGATCACGCACATTCCGACGGGCATCGTCGTCTCCTGCCAGGACGAGAAATCCCAACTGAAAAATCGCGACAAGGCCATGCGCGTCCTGCGGGCCAGAGTCTATGAAAAATTTCAGCAGGAACAACAGCAGGAATACGCGCAGCAACGCAAATCGGCCGTCGGGACGGGGGACCGCAGCGAGCGCATCCGCACCTACAATTTTCCGCAAAGCCGCGTCACCGACCATCGTATCGGGCTGACGCTGCACAGACTGGAGAGTGTCCTTGAGGGCGATCTCGACGAAATCCTGAATGCGCTCATCACCGCGGACCAGGCGGCCAGGTTGCAGCAGGCCGGCGACCTGGCATGACGGTCGGGGCGGCGATCCTGCGCGCAACGCGCGAAATGGCCGCGGCGGGGGTGGAAATCCCGCGCCGGACGGCCGAGTGGCTGTGGATGCACGCGGCGGGCGCGAGCAAACACGATCTGTTGCTGTGCTGGCGGGACGAGGCGGACTCTGCTGTGGAGTCGGTTTTTTTTTCCTTTGTCAGACGGCGCTGCGCCCGTGAACCGCTGCAATACATCCTCGGAGAGGCGGAATTTTCCGGCCTGAAGCTGCATGTCGACCGTCGCGTGCTGATCCCGCGTCCGGAGACCGAAGAGCTTGTGGCCGTCGCCGCCGCTGAGATTGCGGCGTTGCTGCGGCGACGGTCGCCGTCCGGTCGTTGTATCGTGGTGGACCTCGGCACGGGGTCGGGCGCGATCGCCATCGCGCTGGCCCGGATGCTGGGCGGGCAGGGTCTGCTTCCGCGCGTGCGCGTGATTGCGACGGATCTGTCTTTTTCGGCGCTGGATGTGGCGCGCGAAAATGCCCGGCGGCTGGGAGTGGCCGACGCGCTCGAATTTTTGCAGGGCGACGCGCTTGAACCCGTGGCGCGCCGCGTGCGCCGGATCGACGGGCTCATCGCCAATCCGCCGTACATTTCATCGTCCAAGGCGGCGGAACTGCAGCGGGAGGTGCGCGATTATGAACCGGCGCAGGCGCTGTACGGCGGACCCGACGGACTGGGCGCCTACCGCCGCATCATTCCTGCAGCCGCCGGTTTGCTTGCTCCGGGCGGCTTTATCGCTTTGGAAACCGGGGCAGGTCAGGCGGAAAAGGTTTCCGGCATGCTTCGCGAGTCGCTCGGAGTGCCCGCCGTCGAGTGCTTCCCGGATGTCCAGCGCATTTTGCGGGTGGTCCTTGCGCGCTCTCCCAATGGATCCGGTTGACGTTTAATAAACTGCTAGATTGACCATACTGCCTCCTGATGGCGCATTGCGCACAGGGAGGCGGAGAGCATGAAGCATCTGATCTGGGTGGCCGTCCTGATTGCCGGCTTGTTTGGCGTCATGAGCGGACTGCATGTAACCGGAGTGGGGCAGCACGACGCGTTCGTAGGGCCTGATCCGGGCGTCATTCCCGCGGATGCCGTGCGCCTGCGCATCATCGCCAACAGCAACAGCACGCAGGACCAGAATATCAAGCGG
>JAJZZT010000077.1 GCA_021797415.1 Bacillota bacterium | reverse complement strand
TGGTCCACAAATGGCCGAAAACATCTTTGGCATGATGCTTTCCTTCACGCGGGGACTGCACGTTATGGTGCGCAATCAGCAACATGCCCTCTGGGACAGGCACTATCCGTTTGCGGAACTGCCCGGAAGCACACTCGCAATTGTGGGGGCGGGCCGCGTGGCCCAAGAGACGGCCAGAAAAGCGAAGGCGTTCGATATGTCCGTCGTCGGTGTGAGAAAAACGCCGCGCCAGATGGAATATTTTGATGAGGTCGTCGGGTTGGAGCGTTTGCACAAGGTGCTGGCCACAGCCGATTTTGTGCTGATTTTGACGCCGCTGACACCCGATACGCGACATCTGATCGGCGCGCGCGAGCTGTCCGCGATGAAACGGTCCGCCTACCTGCTCAGCTTTGGCCGCGGCGACGTGGTCGACGAACCTGCGCTGATCGCGGCGCTGCAAAGCGGGGAGATCGCCGGGGCGGGGCTCGATGTTTTCCACAAAGAACCGCTGCCTGCCGACAGTCCGCTGTGGGACATGCCGAACGTGATTATTTCGCCTCACACGTCCGGCGCCAGCCCGGCGTATTTTTTGCGGGCGTTCGACGTGTTTCTGGCAAACTACCGCGCGTATCGCGCCGGCGAGCCGCTGCCGAACTGGATTGATCCTGTGCGGCAGTATTGATGAAGTGGGGGGCTGTGTTAGCCGGACGGATCGGATGCACGGCCATCCGCAATAAAATGGAACTGTTCCAGATCGGCCCGTCCCTTGTCTGTCAGACTGTAGACGCCGCGGGCGACGGGAGCGAACCAATCGTACACATTGCGGTAAAGAATGGATGTGGTCTGCTTTCCGGTTCCGAATGCCGCGCGCAATTGCCGTGTGCTCTGTGGACCGTGCTGCCGCAGCACGCGGGCGATGCGCACCGCACGCTCGCGGTACGCGGTGACCAGCGGCCGTCCCGAGCTGCCCCCGGAATTGTGGTCGCTCGATCGACCGTGAAATTCCTCAAGCAGGGCGGTCCGGGCGCGTTTCGCTTTTTTGCCGGCTGCGCGGGACGCTGGGGCGACGGGCTGCTGAACGAGGATCACGGCGTGATCTCCGGATTTTTCACTGACGAACAGGAGCCCGAGTTCAAGGCGTCGCAAGAGACGCCGAATACCGCGCCAGTGAGTGTCGTTCGCGCGTCTGGGCCGCGGGACCGCGACGTAGACGGCGTCGGCGACGGATTGGCGGTCGACCGCCTGAATGAGCAGCGATGTCGTCAACGCGCGTTTTAGTTCAACCACGATGACGTGGTCGGCTTTGCACGCGACCACGTCACAGTCGCGCACTTCGCCGCGCACCGTGTACCCTTGGTACTCAAGATAGCGCTTCACAGGCGGATACAGGTCGGTTTCGCGAAATGATTGCGGGCTGATGCGTTTGGCCTCCTCGCTGATGCGTTTGGCCTCCTCGCTGATGCGTTTGGCCTTCTCGGAAAAAACAACCTCTTTCAGTGTAATTTTCGACATCGGTTTTCAATGTCCTTGTCCTTCAGGAGGGATCAGGTCCGTGCATCGGTCCAACAGAGTTCCGTCCAGTTCGCAATGCACAAAAGTTCGTGCAATCCGCCATCAAAGACACCCAGCGCAAAGATCGTCAAAATTCGCGTTACGTCCGATAATATATATTATGTAAACAAAAATCGCTCCGACAGTTTTTATGATCGATGTATGGAATAGTCATCTGTTTCTAACAATGAAAGCGGTTGCGCGGAATAACGCGCAACAAATTGGACACATTCCAGTGCAAAATCGGCACGGGCGACTTGACCCCCTTTCGTGTGGATACGTATAGTAAGAGGGATATGACTATTGCGCGAAGGATGGATTTCCATGAATGAAACCGCAGCGCGCTTCGGTAATCGGCAGGCTCCTGCGCACACGCTCGTGCTGTTCGGGTCAACCGGTGATCTGGCGAAACGTAAACTCTTCCCGGCATTGTACCGTTTGCACCGCGCCGGCCTTCTCCCCGAAGGCTTCACACTGGTGGCTGTCGGTCGCCGCGATTATGATGATGACGCGTTTCGGGTCGTTTTTTACCAGGCTATCCGCGATTTCGCGCGACTTCCCGCGATCTCCGACGAGGAGTGGCTGGAGTGTGCGAAAAAGATCCGGTATTGCAGGGTCGACATGACACAACCGAGCGATTTTGACCGTCTCAGGGATACGGTGACAGAAATCGAGCAGGCGCGCGGCGGACCGGCTAATCGCCTGTTCTACGTCTCTCTGGCGCCTGAGTTCTTTGGTCCGGTGGCCTTAGCCCTGAAAGAGTGCGGCCTCGCTTCGCCGGAAGAGACCGGCGGTTGGCGGCGGCTGATCATCGAAAAGCCGTTTGGCCACGATCAGGCGTCGGCACAGGAATTGAACGAACAGTTGCGCCAGGGCTTCACGGAAGACCAGGTGTACCGCATCGATCACTATCTGGGCAAGGAAATGGTCCAGAATATCGAGGTGCTCCGGTTCGCGAACTCCATTTTCGAACCGGTGTGGAACAACCGTTCGATCGCGAATATCCAAATAACTTCCAGCGAGACGGTCGGCGTGGAGGAACGGGCTCCCTACTATGAAAAGGCGGGCGCGCTCCGCGACATGGTGCAAAACCACATGCTGCAGATGGTCATGATGCTGGCCATGGAACCGCCAAGCCGCCTGCGCACGGAGGACATTCGCGACGAGAAGGTCAAGGTGCTGCGCTCGCTTCGCCGCTATTCGGTGGATGAAGCCAGCAAGTACGTGATTCGCGGGCAGTACGTGCCGGGATTCATCAACGGTCGCACTGTGCTTGGCTACACGCAGGAAAAAGGCGTCGCCGCCGATTCCCGCACGGAAACGTTCGTCGCCACGCGCCTGTTTATCGACAATTTCCGTTGGGCCGGAGTCCCCTTCTATCTGCGGACCGGGAAGCGGATGAACATCAAGTCGACGGAGATCGTCATCCAGTTCCGCGACATGCCAAAACACCTGTATTT
>JAJZZT010000100.1 GCA_021797415.1 Bacillota bacterium | reverse complement strand
CGGCCGGACGTGAAAATCGCGGACGCGGCCGGGCTGGAACGCGGCCAGACCGGCGCGCTGCAGGTCAATGCGCACCTACAGACCAGCGATCCGGACATCTACGCGGCGGGCGACCTGGCGGAGACCACGCACGCCGTGACAAAGGACCTGTCCTGGATTCCGCTCGCAGGCCCGGCGAACAAACAGGCGCGCGTCATCGCCACCCATCTGTCGGGACGCCCGGCGGAGTTTAGCGGCGTGCTCGGCACATCGATCGTGCGGTTCGGACATTCCGTCATCGCCCTGACCGGGTTGTCAGAAAAGGCCGCGCAGCGGGCGAATGTGCCCTACCTGAAATCCTACTCCCTGTCGGGGGATCACGCCAGCTATTATCCAGGGGCCAAGGATCTCATGATCAAACTGCTGTTCGCATCGGGCGACGGCCGTTTGCTCGGGGCGCAGGTGATCGGAGAACAAGGAGTCGACAAACGCATCGACGTGTTCGCCACCGCGATCCAGTCGGGCCTCACCGTCTCGGATCTTGCGGAGCTTGACCTCGCCTACTCACCGCCGTTCAGTTCCGCGAAGGATCCCGTGATCATCGCGGGTATGGCGGCCGAAAACATCCTGCTCGGCCTGACGCAGACCGTGCAAAACGAGCAGTTTGACATGTTCAGTCCCGACGTGCAGTTGCTTGACGTGAGAAATCCGGGAGAAACGGCGCGCGGAACCATGCCCGGCGCCATCCTGATCCCCCTGCCCGAATTGCGCGACCGCCTGGGTGAACTGGACAGGACGAAACCGGTCGTCGTGTACTGCCGCGGCGGACAGCGCAGTTACATTGCGACGCGCATCCTGCAGGCAAGCGGCTTTCCCCAGGTCCTCAACTGGTCCGGCGGATACGTGCTGTGGGATATCCAACAGGAATTCAACCAGGACATGGCGCAACCGGTATGACTGGCGGAGGCGCGTGCGCGATGATGTAGGCAATCAATCTCGTCCACCTCCCCGGATTTTATCTCAAATTGTAAAATTAACTGAACAAAAAAACCCTCCCCCGCCACGTTCCAGGGGAGGGTTGAATCATATCTGCAGTTCTCCGAGCCTGACAAGTTCGACCACCGCCTGTGACCGCCCCTTCACATTCAGCTTTTTCATCACATTAGAGATATATCCAGTGGTGCGCCGAATCCGGACCTCTCCCGTGACAAGTGGCCAGGCGCACTGCGCATACAGTGTGACGGGAGGGAGAGATCCGTGCGACCACACCCGTCCAGTTCGGAACCATACGTCAAGATCTGCGAAGTCATTCTTCCCGGCGGCCGGACCCTGTCATTTCATTGCCGGAAAGAAGGGCCGAAACGGGAGGACGCGGTAAAAAAAGTGTACAACATCGCGGTCGACGCGCTGCGAAGAAAACTGGACCAATGATGGGCGGCGCGGCGACCGCCGCGCAATTCCACCTCCCAGGTGATGCAACTTGGAAAGAGCAGCCATCTATGTCCGGGTATCCACGGACGCCGACGCGCAAAAAGACTCCCCGCTCAACCAGATTGCCACATGCCAGGAGTACGCGCAAACGATCGGCATGCGCACGTTCGACGCGCTCATCTACAATGACGCCGGCATCTCAGGCACGGAAATGGCCAACCGGCCGGAGGTCCAGCGCATGCTGGCCGACGCGCGGACAGGCAAATTCGACGCGATTCTTTTTACAGCCATCTCCCGCTTCAGCCGGGATTTGAGCGACGCGTTCAGCACCAAGAAACGCCTTGAGGCCGTGTACGGCATCCGGCTCATCAGCATCGAGGAAGGCTACGATTCGGCTGTCGACGGCCGCAATTCAGAGATGGTTTTCACGGTGCACGCCATGCTGGCCGCCCACAAGAGTCGCGAAATGTCCCAGTCCATCAGGCGCGGACTCAGGCAATCCGCCAGACGCGGGCGCCATATCGGCAATATCGCGCCGTTTGGCTACCGGAAGGCGGCAGATGGGACACTGCTGCCCGATCCGCAGTTTGCGCCCGTTGTGCGGGATATTTTCACCATGTATCTATCCGGACTTGGCGCGAAAGCGATCGCCGATGCGCTCAATGCGCGCCGTATTCCAACGGCGTCCGCGCTGCGGTCGAAGCGGTCCACGTCCTGGCAGGCTTCGACGGTCAACGCCATGCTCCACAACCAGGCGTACACGGGCACCATCGTCGCCCACAAGCGCACCGCCATGCAGGATCTGGAGTACTCGCGCCGTGTCGACCACCCTGTCAAACGCCTGCATTTAAGAGAGGAAAAAGAGTGGGTGGTCGTTCCCGGGGCGCACGAACCGATCGTCGACAGATCCGCTTTCGCCGCTGTCCAGCGTCTGCTTGATCTGAAAGCGCGCCACAAGGGAGTCAGGAGAAACGCCAATCTTCTCGCCGGGCTGCTGGTCTGCGCGTCATGCGGCAGCAGGATGATCGTCACGGGAGGTGCGAAGAAACGATCGCAGCACCCGTACAAGTACATTGTGTGCTCCAGGGTCAGGCGCATCGGCAAAGCGGCCTGCGACAATCATGCCGTCACGCCCTACGGCGACCTCCTTGGCGCCGTTCTGGAAATGCTCGGACGCCTTGCGCTGCACGACGCCGAGACGGAACTTTCCCATGCACTCGCCCTGTCGCGCACCAATGGCCGCACGACCGCAGAGCGCCGCCTCACTGTCATGCACGCTGAACTTAACCGGATCGAGGAAGAACAAAAACACAATCTTCATGCTTTTCACACCGGCCTGTTCCCGACCCATATCATTGAGGATGCGCAGCACGGCCTGATGGCGAGGGCGAATGCATTGCGCGGCGAGATCGTTCGCCTTCGTCAGGAAGAGGAGGAGAAGGAACGCTTGAATCGCCTGCTGCCACTCCAATCTGCGTGGAATATCTTCGGAGATGGCGAACTGTACGACGGGATCACCCGGCGTATGGCGTTGCAGTGCTTGCTGGACGACATCGCCATCGATCGAACCGGAAACATTGAGGTGCATCTTG
>JAJZZT010000431.1 GCA_021797415.1 Bacillota bacterium | reverse complement strand
AACTGAGCATCATCGTGCGCTCTACAGAAATCGACATCAACGGCCATGTCAACAACGCGAAGTATGTGGAGTACCTTGAGTGGGGACGGGAGGACTTCTACGAGAGCGTCCACCTTCCCTATGAAGCACTCTACGAGCTTTGCGCCGTCACAGTCACCGTCCACCTCGACCTGAACTATCGCAGGGAAGCGAAGCAGGGCGACGAACTGGTCGTGATCACGCGGCCGGCGTTCATCGGACGGACGAGCTTCACGCTGGGCCAGACGATCGTCCGGCCTTGCGACGACACGCTGATCGCCGACGCGGATGTGACCCTCGTGACGATTCACCCGGTGTCGCGCCTGAGCGTTCCCGTACCGCAGGCGTTGCGCCAGCATTTTGGATGAGCGCCGCTCAAAAATCGAAGTCGTCGGGATCGGGACCGGTGCGCTGGTCCCTGTTTAACGCATCCACGCGGGACATCTCGTCCGCCGTGAGCACAAAATCGAAGATGCCCGCATTCTCGTGGATGCGAGCGGCCGTAACCGACTTGGGGATGATGATCACCTCATGCTGCAGACTCCAGCGCAGGACGACCTGGGCAGGCGTCCTGCCGTGAGCGCTCGCGATGTCGAGTACGACCGGATTCTGCAGGGCGGCACCGCGCATCAGGGGCGCCCACGCTTCCAGCCGCACGCCGCGCCGGTGACAGTACTCGCGCAGCGGCGCCTGCGACAAAAACGGGTGACACTCGACCTGATTGACCGCGGGTACCACGCTGGAAATGTGTTCGATCTCCTGCAGGTGATGGATCTGGAAATTGCTCACCCCGATGGCGCGAATCAAACCGTCCTCATACAATTTTTCCAGCGCGCGCCACGTTTCGCGGTACTTCTCTTTGACCGGCCAGTGGATCAGGTACAGGTCGACGTAATCGACGCCAAGCCGTTCGCGGCTTTTGGCGAAGGCGTCCAATGTCGCATCGTATCCTTGATCGGAATTCCAGACTTTCGTCGTGAGAAAAATCTCGTCCCGCGCCACTCCGCTGTCGCGGACAGCGCGTCCGACACCCGCCTCGTTGCCGTACAGGGCGGCGGTGTCCACGCTGCGATACCCGAGCGAAAGGGCGAGGCGAACCGCCTGTTCAACCTCCTCGCCTTCCTGGGCCTTGTACACGCCGAGACCGAACCACGGCATCCTGACGCCATTGTTCAACTCTACCGTATCCGCGATATGGTGAACCACTGCATCACAGCCCTTCTTCGGATATTGCGCGGGTTGATCCGTCCGGCCTTGCATACGCGGGCGCAGTCAGTGCGCCACAGGCCTCCCGGTACCCATCATACACCTGCGCAAAGCGATTTTCACTTTGGTTGATCGAGGTTGTTTCACCTATTCCCGGGATCATTTTACGACGCAGAATACAAGCCGACAATAGCGGCGCGGCCATCCTCCCGCCGGAAGGATGGCCGCGCCGCGCACAATTCTCTGTTAGAGGCTGTTCAAAAAGGGGCTGGCTCTGTTATTGCGTGATTTCTCCGCCATGCTGTCGCGCGCTGTAACGCCAGGCCTGAGAATCATATGCCTGGGTCTGAACGGGCTGCGCGTTTGTCTGCCAGGCCCCGCCCTGCTGCGCAGACCACTGTTGCTGCTGCAGCGGCTGTTGCAGCGGTTGCTGCGCCTGCGGCCGGTTCATTTCCGAAGCTTGCCAACCTCCCACCTGGCCGACGGGAGATGACTGCCACTGGGAAACCGGTTGATTCGGCTGTTGCCACTGTTGTTGCTGTCCCTGAGAAGCCCACTGTTGCTGCCACGCCTGATTGCCCTGCATCCCGGCATGACCGAAGGCGCCGCTTTGCCCCGCAATCTGTATCAATTGCGCAATGGATTGACGGTGCGTCTGGACCGCCTTGTGGACATCCTGGCGGTTGGCCGTATCCGCCGGCGGGTACCATCCCTGCCTGCTCATGATCTGATAGCAATCCGCCTGCTCCGCGAGTGTTTCATAAAGCAGGCGCTGCATGGTCTGGCGCACATTCGGGCAGTTTGCCTCGGTCACCGCTGTCGTGTACTCCCGCGCGCCCTGTTTCAACAAGTCGAGAATCACCTTGAGCATTTCCTGTTCCCGCATGGGAGCGGCCAAAGCCATCTGGCCCTGCTGGACCTGTCCCTGCTGACCGTGCATTTGCTGTGTTTGCATGTGGGTCATCCTCATCCTCTCGGTATGGTCGTGTGCCAGCCGCCAATCCCCCGTTCAGTGCGCCACGGTCTCGTGCTGTTCGAGCAGATGTGTCAGTTCTGTGAACCGTCTCTGATGCTCTCCGACCACATGGCGCAGGAACTGCTGGATGTCGGGTTGCGCACTCTGCTGCGTCGCGCCTGCCGCCGTGCGCAGGAGCAGTTCTTCTGTCCCGAGCATGTCATTAATGTAGTTCAATTCCTTCGTCGTCAGTGGCTGCATGGAAATCCTCCCTGTCATTTGAAAATATTTTCATCAGGCAGTATCATGCGCGAAAATCTCTATCCTATGCACCCGGCGAATTTGCTATGATGTTGCGAGAGTGATTGGCGGAGGGGCGCAAATGGCAAACATCACACGCAAGGTGGCGCAAAGCGCCGCACTCTTGTTCATCGGCGCGGCGATGACGCTCACGTGTTTCGCGCTGCCCGCGCGCATCGAGTTCGCGCTGGCGCAAAGCGCCACTCCGGACCGGCTCGCGCGTGTGGAGGCGACCCTAATCCGGAAGCACATCCGGGAAACGCCGCGGACCACCATCCTCTATCTGAACGGCATCGACGGCGGCGACAACTACTACCGCGTGCGATACCTGCTCTATCCGCTGCAATTTGTGAATTATTGGTCGTGGAAACACCCGAACGCCGGCGGAGAGGTCTGGAATAAACCGCGCTTCGCGACGGAGACCGGCTTGCGGGACATTCTGTTGCGTCATCGGGTGGACTATCTTGTAGCTTACCGTCAGCCCGCCATGTTGCGGCTGATCGGGCTGCACACCCAGGATTTCCTTC
>JAJZZT010000375.1 GCA_021797415.1 Bacillota bacterium | reverse complement strand
CTGGCGACGATCATCGAGAAGCCTTGGTGGTGAGCGCGGAGCCGCAGACGGCGCGTTGCGCCGTCTGCGGCTCTTTTCTGTGCAAGGAAGGGGGCGGTTGTAGCGCCATATTTCCTTCTGCTCGGCCTTGCGTTGGCGCTCCTGCCCGGGCATAATCCGCGGTCCGTTTTGGCTGTCCGCTTCCGATGGCCCGCTCTCCTGCTGGGTGGCTTCGCCGCGCAGGCGCTTCTTGCGGCCGGAACGGCTTTCGGATGGGGACGAAATCCTGTATTATTAGAATTGGCCTTTGTTCCCATCCTGCTCGGCTTGTGGGCCAACCGCAATGTGGCGGGCGTTGTGCCGATCCTGACAGGAGCGCTTGCCAACTTTCTGGCGTTGCTTCTGTACGGCGGACTCATGCCCGTTTCGCCGGCGGCCATGCGAATGGCCGGACTGTCCGTGAGCGCCGGCGCGTTTCTCGCAAGTTCGCGCCACCAGCTCATGCGTCCATCCATGTTCTGGTGGCTGGGCGACTGGATTCCGTTTTTTCACTTTGTGTTGAGTCCGGGCGACCTGCTGGTTGGCGTGGGGCTGGTATGGTTTCTGCACGCGAGTTCTGCCAAGCGAGGTTCACATGAATGAAGCGCGACATCAACGGCTTTACCGCTATCTTTTTTGCGCTTGGACTGCTGGCCTTGGCGGAAGCTGCAAACGCTCTCAGCCGCTCGCAGCCCTGGACGTACCTTGGCACGGTCCTCGCCGTCACGATCGCCTTCAGCCTGCTTACGATCAAGCTGCCGGACGGCGTGATGTACAGTCCGGGGGAGATCGGCTTTTTCTTTATCCTCGTCCGCTTCGGCCTTCGCGACGCGCTCCTGGTCGCCTGCCTGTCCTCCGTCGCAACCGGAACTATATTCTATCTGCGCCGCAGGCAGCGCCCGCGCATCTACCGCATCATCTCCACCTGCGGCCTGTACTGTTTCAGCATCGTCGCCGCCGATACGGTCCGCATATGGGTGCCGCAAGGCGTACTGGCCCTCGTAGGCAGTGTGGCCGCGTTTGATTTGACAAACGTGGTGGCTTGGGCCGGCATCCAAAAGTCGCTCAGACCCTCCTACAGCCTTGCGGAATTGTGGAAGAACCTGCGCGTTGTTCTGGTCGCCATCCCCGTCTTTTCCGCGATCCTTGTGCGCCTGCTCGCGCACCGCACGGTGTCCGGCCTCATCCTCGACACGCTCTACCTGGCGGTGATCATGACCGTTCTCATCCTGCTTTCGGAGGCATACTCGCGAGCCGATGAACAGCGGCGCGACGCGGAGCGCAAGTATCGCCTGATTGCGGAGAACGCGTCGGATCTGATCCTGCTGCTGAATTCCGCGGGGGTCGTGCAGTACGCATCGCCGTCAGACCGCACGGCGTTCAGCCGGGTGGGAACCCGGTGCACGGGACATCCGCTGATGGATTTCATCCATCAGGATGATCGCCGCGCACTGGAGGAGGCGCTGCAAGAGGCGGTTGCGATGCGCAACCCCGCACCGTTTGAGGTGCGCTGCGCGCATGCGGGGGAATCCGGCGAATGGCTGCAGGCCGAGATCAGTCTGTCGCCTGTGACATCGGGCAATTCCGGTTCCATGGTCACTGCGGTAGCCCGCAATATCACAGAGCGCAAGCAGGCGCAGGAACTGCTGCGCAAGTCGGACCGGCTGGCTGTCGTCGGCCAGCTTGCGGCGGGTGTCGCGCATGAGGTGCGCAATCCGCTGACCGCGCTCAAAGGGTTTGTGCAGTTGCTGAAGCAGGGCGGAAGTGCAGAACAGCAGCGTTACTTTGATATCATGTCGGCGGAAATCGCGGATATTGAATCGATTGTCGAAGAGTTCCTCCTCCTCGCCAAGCCTCAGGCATTCGCCTACCGCCTGGTCGATATGCGGCAGTTGCTCGCGTACGTGGTGGACCTGATGGAGCCTCAGGCGGCCATGTCGCGCGTGTGCATCACGATCTTCGGCCATGTGGAGATTCCAAACGTGTACTGCGAAGAGGGTCAGATCCGCCAGGTGCTTGTGAACGTGCTGAAAAACGCGATTGAAGCGATGCCCGCGGGAGGGGAGGTACGGATCACCGCGACCGTGGAACAACAGAAATGGCTGGCCATACGGGTGGTCGACGAAGGAGAGGGGATTGCTCCAGAGCGATTGCCGCGTCTTGGCGAACCGTTTTATACGACAAAGGAGCGCGGCACCGGCCTGGGATTGATGGTGAGTTACAACATCATCCAGAACCACCACGGTTCCATGTCGATTCACAGTGAACTGGAAAGGGGAACGGAAGTGTTGATCCGCTTGCCATTGACGAGTGTTGATCCGGCATGAACCCGCCTGTTGTGCGACTTGGAGCGGCGTTCTGCCGATCTGGCGGCGCTCGTCGACCGACGCCGGTTTGTTTATTTGATATGGATAGGGTATATTGATCTGGCAGAAAATGAATGATAGACTGCGAGTGGTTAACTGCGAGTGGTTAACTGTGGTGTACTCAACGAATGGGAGAGATGAAAACCATGATTTTACCTGCATTCAGCGTGCGGATGTCCGATCCATCGCGGACTGGCCGCGGACACTTTCTCCGACGGACTTCCCGATTGGCCGCCGCCTGTTCCGTCGCGCTTACTCTTGCCCTCCCGACGTTGGCGAGCGCCGCATCCGCTCCTGTTTCGCCATATATGGAATCGAAGGTCGATTTTATTTACAATTTTATGTTTGTGATGGGAGTGCGGCCGGACGCCGGACGACAATCCCCATTTGCCGATGTTCCGACGAAATCATGGGCTTGGGGATGGGTACACCGCGCGCTTGATCTGGGTATTGTCGCGCCTGTCTCGAATTCGCAGTTCGGCGCTAAAGACCCTGTCAGCGAAGCGGAGGCTGCGACCATGGCGGTCCAGTATTTCCATGTTCCGTTGAAAAGCCAGGAGACGCCGACGGATTGGGCGAACAGCCTCGGCCTTTTTGCCGGCGTGAAAAATGCCGCCGTGTTGACAT
>JAJZZT010000180.1 GCA_021797415.1 Bacillota bacterium | reverse complement strand
GCGCAACGTCCATGTGTACGCCCGCGTATCGCCGCTGCACAAGCTGCGTATCGTGAGATGCATGCAGGCGCGGGGGCAGATCGTCGCGATGACCGGCGACGGCGTGAACGACGCGCCGGCCATCAAAGCGTCCGACATCGGCGTGGCGATGGGGCGCACGGGAACGGACGTGGCGAAAGACGCTTCGGCGCTGATCCTGGCGGACGACAATTTCGCCACCATCGTCGCGGCCATCGAGGAAGGCAGGGCGATCTACGACAACATCCGCAAGTTCATCCGTTACCTGCTGACATCCAACACAGGCGAGATTCTGACGATGTTTTTCGCCATGCTGCTGGGACTGCCCCTCCCCCTGCTGCCGATCCAGATTCTCTGGGTGAACCTGGTCACCGACGGACTGCCCGCGATCGCGCTCGGCGTGGATTCCGCGGAGGAAGACACCATGTCGCGCCCGCCGCGCGATGTCCGGGAAGGAATATTCGCGCGCGGGCTCGGCTGGAAGATCATTACACGCGGCTTTCTCATCGGGTTTGTGACGCTCTCCGTATTTTACGCGGCCTGGCACCACTTTGCGGCCGGTCTGCGCACGGCGCAGACGATGGCGTTCTCCACGCTGGTGCTCGCGCAATTGATCCATGTGTTTGACTGCCGCTCCGTGATGCGCGGCGTATTGGACAGGAATATTTTCGGGAATCTGTGGCTGGTCGGGGCAGCCGTCAGTTCTCTCCTGCTGCTGCTTTCCGTCATCTATATTCCGGCATTGCAGCCGGTCTTTCACACCACAGCGCTGTCCGCTCCCGCCTGGGGCGTGATCGCCGTGGCGGCGGCGATTCCCACATTTGCCGTGCAGGCGCGGCGCAGGACGCGGCGGACGCGCAGGCGACGCAATCCACCGCTCTCCAGCGCCAGGTGAGGCGCGGCCGCCGAAGTGTTGTGCCGTCACGTCCGCAGGAGGGCGGATCGCCGGTTGATCTCATGTCTTTGCGCCATTTCGCCACGGGCATGTGGCGCATGTGTGGAATTCCATGTAGAATACGGTTGCGAGACGTACGGAGGGGACGACATTGGTCAGGAGCATGACCGGCTACGGGCGCGCGCAAGAGACGGCGGGCGGGCGGACAGTCACGGTGGAGGTGCGCTCTGTCAATCACCGGTTTGCGGACGTGGCCGTGCGGTTGCCGCGGGAGTGGACCAGGTACGAGGATGAAATCAGGCGACTGGTTTTGCAGTATGTGCGACGGGGGCGGGTTGACGTTTCTGTCGCCGTTTCTGAGCAGGGGGAGAAACGGCGGGCGGTGCGGGTCAATGAAGCGATCCTGGCCTGCGCGCTCGGCGTGTTGCGCGACGCCGGCGAGCAGGCGCGCTTCGATTTTGAGTCGCCTTCGCTCGGCCATCTGCTTGCCATTCCGGGATTGTTCGAGCTTGTCGATCAACCCGAGTTCCTGCCGGAGCAAGAGGAGTTGTACAAAGCTGCCGCGGACGCTTTGCAGGAATTGGCGGAGATGCGTAGAAATGAAGGAGAAAGGCTGCGGGAACACCTCGCGCGGTTGCACGGCGACATGCGGTCATTGCTCGCCTGTCTGCAGGCGACCGCACCGCTGGCAGCCGCGACGCATCGCGAGCGCCTGGAGCAGAAGATGCGGCTGTTGCTGTCCGGTGTGGAGGTCGTTGATGAACGGATCGCTTTTGAAGCGGCGCTGGTTGCGGAACGCAGCGATATTGAAGAAGAACTTTCGCGGCTTGACAGCCATCTCGGACAGGTTGGCGATCTGCTGGCCGCCGAAGGCGAGGCGGTTGGCCGCCGCCTGGATTTTCTCGTCCAGGAATTGCAAAGGGAGATTCACACGATCGGCGCGAAGGCGTCCGATTTGCGCGTGACCGGGCTGGCCCTGGAGGCCAGGCATGTCATTGAACAAATGCGCGAACAACTGCAAAACGTGGAGTGACTCCGGTGACGTCGGCGCGATGGATGCCGGTAGGAGGGTGTATGATGAGCGTACGTCTGGTCAATATCGGGTTTGGCAGCATCATCGCCGCCGATCGGATCGTGTCGATCGTGAGTCCTGAATCGGCGCCGATCAAACGGATGATCCAGGAAGCGCGCGATCGGGCGCGGCTGATTGACGCCACGTTTGGCCGCCGGACGAGGGCCGTCATCATCTGCGACAGCGACCACGTGATCCTCGCGGCCGTGCAGCCTGAGACGGTGGCGCACCGATTGGCCGCCAGGGAAAACGCGAACGACGACGAGTGAATTGCGGCCTGCGCGGCAGTGAACTGCGCCTTACACGACTGAATGGTTTGAATAGACACGATAGGAGTGAATGGTGTGATCCTTTATCCGTCAATCGACGTTTTGGTCCAGTCGGTGGACAGCAAGTACACGCTGGTCATCGCCGCTTCCAAGCGCGCCCGCCAGCTTCAGGAAGGCAAGCGGCCGAAAGTCGAGGTGAAGTCGGGCAAACTGGTCAGCCTGGCTTTGCGGGAACTCGAACTGGGGAAAATAACCTATGTCCACACACGGGACGTGTTGTAATCCATGCCGGGCAAGTCGATTATTCTCGGCGTATGCGGCGGCATAGCGGCGTTTAAGGCGGCCGCTCTCGCCAGTATGCTGACAAAGCGTGGGGATCTCGTGCGGACGGTCATGACGGAGGGAGCGACAAAGTTTGTCGCTCCGCTCACGTTTCAAAGCCTGACGCGGCAGCCGGTGTACACCGATGTGTTTGATGAGCGGGATCCCGCGCGGATTGCGCACATCGGTCTGGCCGACGAGGCGGATGCGATCGTCGTCGCGCCAGCGACGGCGGACGCGATCGGCCGGATCGCCCACGGGCTGGGAGACGATATGCTGACCACGACGCTGCTCGCCGCCCGCTGTCCGGTGATATTGGCTCCCGCCATGAACGTCCACATGTACGACAACCCGATCGTCCGGCGCAATCTCGATCTGCTGTCTGCAGCCGGGTACCTTGTCGCGGAACCGGGAGTCGGACTGCTTGCCTGCGGCTAC
>JAJZZT010000488.1 GCA_021797415.1 Bacillota bacterium | reverse complement strand
TTCATTCCGCAGGCGAACGATCAGATTGAGAATGTCCGCCCGCAGGGAGACGTCCAGCATGGACACCGGTTCGTCGGCCACAAGCAGTTTCGGCATGACGGCCAGCGCCCGGACGAGAGCCACCCGTTGCCGCTGGCCGCCAGACAGTTCATGCGGCAATTTCCGACGAAAGACATCGGGCGGGGTCAGTCCCGTGATCCCGAGCAGACGGTCCAGTTCCGCGTCCACATCCTGTCTGTGACGGTTCTGGTGTTTGCTAACAACAAAACGCAGTTGCTGGCCGATGGTGAACACAGGATTGAACGATGCGTACACATCCTGAAACATCATCTGCACATCGCGCCAGTAGCCTGTCAATTCACGGCGGCCAAGCTTCGTCACATTGCGGCCGTCCAGTCGGACCTCGCCGCTTGTCGGGTTGACTACGCGCGTGATCGTCCGGCCGAGTGTCGTCTTGCCGCTGCCGGACTCGCCGACAATGCCGAGAATCTCGCCGCGCATGACGGAAAATGTGACTTGATTGACCGGCCGGATGAACTGCGGACGAAACCGCGAGCTCGGAATCATGAACCGGACGACCAGATCCTTCACTTGCAGGAGAGTCTGAGTTCCCATCGCGCCACGCTCCTCCCTGATCGTCTATTCGTTGAATCCCGGTCTGTGACAGAGCATGCTCACATCTCCGACGGTCACGCGGCCGGGGACGGACGTCCGGCAGACCTGCCTTGTGTACGGACATCGGGGATGAAATGCGCACCCATCCGGCAACCGGGTGAGATCAGGCGGTTGGCCGCCGATTCCCTGCAATGCGCCCTCCCGTTTGCCAAGTGCGGGCGTCGCCGCCATCAATCCTTCGGTGTAAGGATGATGAAACCCTTCTCCTCCTATGACTGTGGCCGGTCCTTTTTCGACCAGTCGTCCCGCGTACATCACGCCAATCTCGTGACAGAGGAATCGCACCAGCCGCAGGTCGTGACTGATGAACAGCACCGAGAACCGGCGCGCCTGCTGAATGCGGCGGATTTCCAGAAGAATGTCGCGTTGCACGACGGAATCCAGCGCGGTGGTCGGTTCGTCCATGATGACCAGGGCGGGATCGAGCGCAATGGCCATGGCGATGATCATGCGCTGGCGCATGCCGCCGGAGAGTTCGTGCGGATAGTTGCGCAGGCGGCTGGAATGGATGCGCACGAGGTCCATGAGACTCTCAATCTGACGCCGCACTTCGCGTTGCGGCATGTCGGCGCGATGGATGCGAAACATCTCCACAAACTGCTGTCCCACCGTGAGAACCGGATTCAACGCCACCAGCGCACTCTGGAACACCATGGAAAAATTACTCCAGCGGAAAGCGCGCAACTGCTTCTCGGACATACCGTAGACATCCTTGCCCATGATCCGTACGCTGCCATCCACCACATGCGCATTGGCGGGCAGCAGTTTCATGATCGCATAAGCAAGCGTAGACTTACCTGAACCTGATTCACCCACAAGCCCCACGATCTGGCCCGGATGGACCGCAAACGACACATCGTTCACAGCGGTCGCCAGGCGGCCGTTGCTCTCGTACACGACAGACAGGCCGTCCACTTCCAGAACCGGCGCAGACTCCTGATTCACCGCAGACTCCTGATTCACCGCAGACTCCTGATTCACCGCAGACTCCTGGTTCACCGCAGACTCCTGGTTCATCGCAGACATATGGCTTGCGGCAGACTCTTCATTCACCGCAGACTCCTGGTTCACGGATACCCTGCCGGTGTATCCGTTCTCGCCGCCGGGTGCGCTTTTCACCGCTTCTCTGTTCACTGCGGGCGCACTTTTCACCGCTTCTCTGTTCACTGTCCGACGCCCTCCCGTCCGAGAGATCCACCGACAGAGCCCTGGCCTTTGAGCGCAGCCCACATGCGCATCACACGCGCCTGATTGCCTGCTGTGGGACGCAAGCGGGGATTGGTCACTTCATCCAGCGCAAAATTGATCAAGGCCAGACCCGTTCCAAACACGGCCAAGCCGAGCCCTCCCGGCAACAGCCACCACCACGCGCCGTCAAGTACAGCCCCGCCATTGTTCGCCCAATACAGAATCGTGCCCCAGGTGACGGCAGTCAGATTGCCCAAACCAAGAAACTCCAGGCCCGCCTCGGCCAGAATGGCGCCAAGCATGCCGTACATCAGACTGGCGGCAAAGAGTGACGTCATATTCGGCAGAATCTCCTTCACGAGAATGCGAAAATCCGAAGCTCCGGACATGCGCGCAGCCAGGACAAAGTCGCGGTTCGCCAGCGTCAGCGTCTGGGAGCGCAAGACGCGCGCCCGCCCGGCCCAACCAGTGAGACCGATGATGAGAACGAGAACCAACTCACTTGTCTGATGCACATAGGCTGCGGCAATGATCATCAGCGGCAGGCCGGGAATGACCATGAAAATGTTGGTAAATGTGGCCATGATGCGATCGAACCATCCCCCCACATACCCCGGGTACATGCCGAATATCACGGCAATGACGGTCGACAACAGGCTTGCGCTGATGCCGATCAGCAGAGATGTCCGCGTTCCCCACACGAATTGGGAGAATACATCCTGCCCTAGTCCGGTCGTCCCGAACCAGTGCTTTGCGTTCGGCGGTTCGAGCGGAACAAAGTTGGTATCCTGCGGATTGTAGCGCGCAACCCACGGGGCAAAGAGAGCAAGCAGCACAAAGACCAGGATGATGGCCAAACCGACTCGCGCCTTGCGGTTCTTGAGCAGGCGCCACACCCAGCGCAGACTTGGAATCTCCGACAAAACCGCTCTCATGAGTGCGCACCCGCCCTTCTCACCCTCGGATCCAACCGGGCATACAGCATGTCGACCAGAAAGTTGGCAACCAGCACCGAGATCGAAATGATGAGAAACAGTCCCTGCATCAGCGGGTAATCCTCATTTTCCACAGCCGTGAAGAGCTGATAGCCCACGCCGGGGTAGGAAAACACCGTCTCGACCAGAATGACGCCGCCCACCACAAAACCGAGGGCCATGGCAAAA
>JAJZZT010000184.1 GCA_021797415.1 Bacillota bacterium | reverse complement strand
CGCCAGCGCGAGTTCGCTTTCCCACATCCCGTGCGCCTGCATGATGCGGCGGATGAGGTGGGCGAGATCGAGCGTCCGCGGTCCGTACGCCATGAGATCAAAGTCAATCAATTGTACGTATCCGGCTGGATGCGTGATAAGATTGCGCCTGGTCACATCCAGATGGCACAGGCCCGGATGTAACTCGCTTTCCTGCAGATGGTCCGTCACATCGGGGAGTTCCGCCAGTGTGAGCGCCGCCTCTCCCGCTGCGAGCGCCGCAGGCAAGTGTCTGGCGACGAGTTCGTCAAACGAGTCATGCTCTGCGTTCTGGGACAACTGTTCGGCGATCAGGGACAGTTCGCGCTGCCGCTCGGCGAGCAACTGCGTCACGCCGAAGACATCGGGCGGACGCGGCGCGCCAAGGGGAGCAAAGCCGCGGGACGCTTCGTGAAAGCGCGCCAGCGACCGGGCGATCGCCCCGATTTCCCGGGTGGTGCGAAAGCTCGCACGCCGTCCCGCCAGCCATTCGGTGGCATAGTACAATGTGCCGTCCATGCGCACAAACGGATCGCCTGTCCTCGTGCGCACGATGCGCGAGACGTGCGGAAAGCCATGCAGATGGATATCGTCTATCGCCTCGGCGATGAACCGGATGCGCGGTGCGCTGATCTGCGTCGCTTTTATTGCGTATGCGCGCCCCCCCTCTGTGGCGATTCGCCAAATGCCGTCAACCGCCTGCACCGTCTGGACAGTCTGGCCAAATTCCGCGCCAAGCCGCCGGCTGGACGGCCTGTGCGTCGGTCGGTCGCGGTCGTGAGCTGTCTCGGAGCGGGACTGCGCGCGTTGTGCGGGTCCCGGCAGCGGGCTGGGCGATGCCGGCGGGCTGGACGGCCTGTGCGTCGGTCGGTCGCGGTCGTGCGCTGCCTCGGAGCGGGACTGCGCGCGTTGTGCGGGTCCCGGCAGCGGACTGGACGACGATGCAGGCGGGCCAGCGGCGGTTGTGGGCAGCGCGGGCAGCGCGGGCGGCGATACAGGAGCGGTTGCGCCGGACGGGCTTGTCGCCCTCAGGCGGCGAGGTTGCCACGAGGCTCTTTTTTTTGTCGTGCGGAAAGTGGACCGGCGCGATTCGCGGTGCTTCGTTTGCCGTTTGCCGGTGCGCCGCGTCCTCGTTTGACCGCGCCATTTGCGCGGGCGCGGCTTGGTGGCCGGCGATCCCGTGCGGCGAGGCGCGAAGTAGCGCTGGGAGGCGCGCGCAATATCGTCCGCCGTGCTCGTGGGCGGCCTAGACCCAACCGGTTCGTCGGTCGGGCTTTCCCGGTCAAACAGGTCCCGTACGGAATGAACCATCGGCTGCCACTTCTCGCGCCAGGGCGCAGGCTCTTGTTCGCGGTGGTTCAACATGGCGGGCGGTCTGGTCAACTCGGTCCAGATGTACTTCAGGATGGTCGGCAGGCGGTTGGCGTTCACGGCCGTCACCTCCGGCAATCAATGGGCGTCTGCCTCCTGCAGTATATTCATCCGGAGAGGCGGGCGACAGTCGGATGCGGAAAAGGGGGCGGCGTCACGCGAGCGCGTGGGAGATGGCGCCCTGATTGAATCCTTGCAAAGGAGCGCCCGCCAGGCGGCGTCACGCGAGCGCGTGGGAGATGGCGCCCGCCGTTTCCTTGCAGGCGGCCGCAAAGCGGGCGACGGCCCGGTCATCGTAGCGATCGACGGGACCCGAGACGGACAGGGCTGCGACGATAGCCCCGCGCCGGTCGCAGACAGGCGCGCTGACAGCGGCGGCGCCGATTTCCCGTTCTTCTTTGCTCACCGCGTAACCGTGGTTTCGGACGGCGTGCAGTTGTCCGTACAAATCTTCGCGATCCGTGCCTGGCGGGAAAGTGCTCGTTTCCAATGCGGCCAGTTCATCGGACGAGAGATGGGCGAGCAGCACTTTGCCCGATGCGCCCACGTGAAGGGGGAAGCGTTCACCGACATTGGCGGCGCGGCGTACGGGCTGCGTCCCTTCGACGGCCTGAATGCGGATGCGTTCGGCGGCCGAACGGACGTACAGACTGACCGTCTCTCCCAGTTCGTCCCGCAGGCGAATCATGAAAGGCAATGCGACAGACGCAATGTCGTTTGAGTGGTGCACTCGGTTGGCCAGTTCAAGGATAACCCAGCCGAGCCGATAGAGATCGGACTGCGGTTCCCGCCGGATGAAACCCTTGCTTTCCAGCGTGGTCAGCAGCCTGTGCGCCGTGCTTTTGTGCAAGCCGGCGCGGTGCGCAATCTCCGTCAGGCTGAGACGCCCGTCCGCCGCAGTGAAGCACAGCAGGATATCCAGCGCGCGCACGGCGGCCCGGACGGTGTTTTTTTGTGTCTGTACATCATCATTCACGCGACAAACCCCACTCCCATCCTCTTGACACTGTCAGTGTACCATTCCCGCAAATGGAGAGCATAGACTGATGCAACAGGCTGCGTAAACGGGGGAACCTGCCATGGATGACGTCTTGCAGGCGGTGAGACAGTGGTTTGCGCTGCGCAGCGAGGCTTGGCTGAAAAGGGATTACGGCGAGTTGCAGCGCGCGGGGATTCCGGCGATGGTGGGGGTTGAGGAGATGCGGCGGCGCGACCGTCTGCAGCGGCGGCGCGGGGCAGAGGAGCAGAAGGTGATTGCCGATATCGCGGTGCTGTCCATGGAGGAAGCGAGCGACAGGGACAGCGTGCATATCGAGGTTGCGGAGCATGTGCGCTTTCTTTATGAATTGAACGGTGGACTGGAGCACGAACAACGGGTTTTGCGGCATGAATTGACCTTCACGCGCAAGGGCGTCGTCGTCATGCGCGCGTACCGTTGTCTGACGGAGGCGGATGTGAGCCGGCACAGCAGCAAGGAAACCCATCCTCCAGAAGGAGAAACCTCCTCTTGGCCGGGTGGTTTGACGGAAGGGGCGCGCGGCGGATACGACCGGATCCGCGCCTACCGCTACGCCGAGCGGTGGTGGAATACGCGCAATCCGCAGTACCAGGACATGGGGGTGGATTGCACCAACTACACGTCCCAGGTGAT
>JAJZZT010000294.1 GCA_021797415.1 Bacillota bacterium | reverse complement strand
CTGCCGTTTCTCCCCCTGCTCAGAAACGGCGACACTAACGTCAACCCGCCCCCGTCGCACATACTGCAAAACCAGTCGCCTGATTTCATCCTCGTACCTGGTCCACTCCCGCGGCAACCGCACGCTCACGTCCGCAAACCGGTGATTGACAGAGCGCACCTCCACCGTGACTGTCCGCCCGCCCGCCATCTCTTGCGCCCGCCCGTAGCCGGTCATGCTCGTGACCATTATCGTCCCCTCCGCACGTCTCGCAACCGTATTCTACATGGAATTCCACGCACGCGCCACATGCCCGCGCCGCCTGTTGCGGCGTATCGCTGCACCGGTCGTCCTCACCTGGCGCTGGAGAGCGGCGGATTGCGTCGCCTGCGCGTCCGCCGCGTCCTGCGCCGCGCCTGCACTGCAAATGTGGGAATCGCCGCCGCCACGGCGATCACGCCCCAGGCGGGAATGGACAGCGCTGTGGTGTGAAAGACCGGCTGCAATGCCGGAATATAGATGACGGAAAGCAGTAACAGGAGAGAACTTATGGCTGCCCCAACCAGCCATAAATTACCTAAAATATTCCTGTCCAACACGCCGCGCATCACGGAGCGGCAGTCAAACACATGAATCAATTGCGCGAGCACCAGCGTGGAGAACGCCATCGTCTGCGCCGTGCGCAGACCGGCCGCAAAGTGGTGCCAGGCCGCGTAAAATACGGAGAGCGTGACAAAGCCGATGAGAAAGCCGCGGGTAATGATCTTCCAGCCAAGCCCACGCGCGAATATTCCCTCCCGGACATCGCGCGGCGGGCGCGACATGGTGTCTTCCTCCGCGGAATCCACGCCGAGCGCAATCGCGGGCAATCCGTCGGTGACCAGATTCACCCAGAGAATCTGGATCGGCAGCAGGGGAAGGGGCAGTCCCAGCAGCATGGCGAAAAACATCGTCAGGATCTCGCCTGTGTTGGATGTCAGCAGATAACGGATGAACTTGCGGATGTTGTCGTAGATCGCCCTGCCTTCCTCGATGGCCGCGACGATGGTGGCGAAATTGTCGTCCGCCAGGATCAGCGCCGAAGCGTCTTTCGCCACGTCCGTTCCTGTGCGCCCCATCGCCACGCCGATGTCGGAGGCTTTGATGGCCGGCGCGTCGTTCACGCCGTCGCCAGTCATCGCGACGATCTGCCCCCGCGCCTGCATGCATCTCACGATGCGCAGCTTGTGCAGCGGCGATACGCGGGCGTACACATGGACGTTGCGCGACAGCCGCTCCAGGCTCGCATCGTCGATTTGATCGAGTTCCGCGCCCGTCATCACGCGCCCGCGTTCGGGCAGAATGCCGAGCTTTGCGGCGATCGCCGTCGCCGTCAACTGGTGGTCGCCGGTGATCATGACGGTGCGGATGCCCGCGGACGCCGCGAGCCGGATCGCGTCTTTCGCCTCGGGACGCGGCGGATCGATCATCCCGACGACGCCGATAAATATCAGGTCGCGTTCGGCGGCGTCCGCATCCGTGACGGGGTGGCGCAGCGGCCGGAAGGCGATTCCGAGCGTGCGCAGCGCGCGCCCGGCCATCTGCCGCACGGTCTGGTCGATCTTTTCGCGCAGCTCTGCGGTGAGCGGGCGAGCCGCCCCGGACAGCCAGACGTGGCTGCAGCGGGCGATCAGCAGGTCCGGCGCCCCTTTGACAAGCAATTGCCAGCCGTCTTTTCCGCGCACCACGACGGACATGCGTTTGCGTTCCGCGTCAAACGGCAACTCGGCGACCCGCTCGCCCTCTTCTTTGACGCCGCCTTTTTGCGCCAGCGTCAGCAGCGCGCCTTCCGTCGGATCCCCGATCACCTGAAATCTTCCTTCTTTTTCGACAAGGCGCGCGTTGTTGCAGTCCGCGCACACGCGGAGCAGGATTCCCCACGCGCCGCGCGGTTCGCCGACATCGCGGCCGCCGTCTTGCACGCGCCCGGCGGGGTCATAGCCCTCGCCTTGCACGGAGAGCCAGCGACCGTCCACCCACACCTCCTTGACCGTCATCTCATTTTTTGTCAACGTGCCTGTCTTGTCCGAACAGATGACTGTTGCGCACCCGAGCGTCTCAACCGCAGGCAGTCGGCGGACGATGGCGTTTCGCCTGATCATGCGCTGCACGCCAAGGGCCAGGGCGATCGTGACGATGGCGGGCAACCCCTCCGGTATGGCGGCGACGGCGAGACTGACGCCGGCAAGAAACATTTCATACACGGCGTGCCCGTGTATGACGCCGGCCAGCGCCACGACCACCGTGATGGCGAGCGAAAGGTAGACAAGGAGCTGTCCAAGCTGATTCAACCGCCGCTCCAATGGCGTCTCGCTCTCTTCGCTCGTCTGGATCAGATGCGCGATGCGTCCCATCTCCGTGTCCATCCCTGTCGCCACCAGAACGGCCAGTCCCGTTCCGCGCACCACGGTTGTCCCCGTGTACACCATGTTGACACGATCGCCCAGGGCCACGTCCACAGCGGGGATCGCCCCGACCGTCTTCCCGACGGGCGTCGATTCTCCCGTCAACGGCGCCTCCTCCACAGACAGATCCTGCGCGCGCAGCAGTCTTGCGTCGGCCGCGACGCGGTCACCCGCCGACAGCGCCACCACGTCGCCCGGGACCAGCGCGTGGGCGGGCCACACTTCCAGCGCTCCGGCGCGGTACACCTGCGCCGTCGGCGCCGTCAACCGTTTGAGTGACGCAAGCGAACGTTCTGCCTTCCACTCCTGGAAAAAGCCGAGGACCGCGTTTGCCAGCACAATAACGATGATCGTGACCGCGTCCGGCCATTCTCCCAGCAGCCCGGATATCAGCGTGGCCGCCAACAATATAATCACCATAAAATTGCGAAACTGGTCAAAGAAGAGGTTGACCAGAGACACTCGCTTTTGCTCCCGGATCTGATTCGGGCCAAATTGTTCCAGTCTGCGTGCAGCTTCCTCCACGGACAACCCTTCGGTCTGTGTCCGCAACGCGGCAAGTGTCTCTTCCACCGTCATCGCATGCCATGAGACCTCTTCAACCATTGCCACACCATCCTCGCGCC
>JAJZZT010000322.1 GCA_021797415.1 Bacillota bacterium | reverse complement strand
TTCGCGCGGCCGGCCGTCCTGTCCGAGACGCTGGTAATCGTACAGGCGGTACGTCGTATCCGACGACTGCTGCACCTCAAGCGCGACGATGCCCGCGCCAAGCGCGTGGACCGTTCCCGGCGGCACCGTGTAATACTCGCCCGGACGCACCTCGACGTAGCGCAGGAGACGTTCGATATTCCCCGCCTGGAGAGCGGCGCGCAAAAGGGCGGCGTTCTCCGCTCTGTGCCCGTAGCAGATGCGCGCCCCCGGTTCTGCGGAGAGAATCAGCCAGCCCTCCGATTTGCCGAGATCGTTCGCGGCTTTCGCCTGCTCGTCGTTCGGATGGACCTGCACCGACAAATCCGCCTGTGCGTGCAGCAATTTGATCATCACCGGAAACCACGGACGATCCGGCGCGAGTTCCCCGAGCATCCTGCCCCGCTCATCCGCGGTCGGTCCGGAAGGGTGGTCCGAGACAAGCCACGCTTCTCCGACAGGCTCATTTCGCGGCGCGCCCGGCATGCGCCCGGCAATGTAGTTCCCACCCCACACGCGCGTTTTGAACACCGGCGTCAATTTTCTCAACCCGTACCCTCCCCGCTAATGAAAACTCCCCGTTATTCCCGTTATTCAAGACAGATAGACCCGCACCCGCTCCTCAATCGCGCTTTCCAGCACGGTCAACCGCTCCTGCGCGACGGACGCCGAGTCCGCGCGCACACCGATGTACACCTTCAGCTTCGGCTCCGTGCCAGATGGCCGCACGGCCACCCATCCACCGTCGCCAAAGCGGAATTTGAGCACATCGGAAGCGGGCAACGCCAGTGTTTCCTCCCGTCCCGTCACGAGGTTGCGGCGCACACCCGCAAGACAGTCTTCAACCGACGAGGCGGACAGCCCGCGCGCAGACAGCGGCCTTGCGCGCAGATCCGCCATCAGCCGCTCCATGCGGGCGACGCCGCTCTGGCCGGCGAACGTATAGCCGAGCAGCCGGTCGCGGAAATAGCCCGCGCGCGCGAACAACTCCTCCAGCGCTTCGTCCAGCGTCCTTCCGCGCGCAAGCTGTTCGGCCGCCGTGTGTGCGACTAGGACAGCCGCCTGTACGCCGTCTTTGTCGCGCACAAACGGCAGGGCGAGATACCCCACGCTTTCCTCATAGCCAAAGACAAATGAAAACGCGCCGCTCTGTTCGTACTCTTTGATCTTGGCGCCGATGAACTTGAACCCCGTCAGGACGCGCTCCGTCCGGACGCCATACCCTGCGGCCACCGCTTCGCCAAAATCGGATGTCACATTGGTTGTCACGACAACCGCGTTTTCCGGCAATTTCCCGTGCTTTTGCAGCCGGCGCAGCCAGCCGTCGATCAGCAATCCGCCGATTTCATTGCCGGAGAAAAACCGGTAACCGCCGTCTTTCTTCCGGCACATGACTCCCAGCCGATCGGCGTCCGGATCTGTCGCAAGGATCAGGTCCGCCCCCTCGCTTTGCGCCAATTGCACCGCCCTGTCATAAGCCGAAGGCTCTTCCGGGTTCGGGCTGCTCGCGTGGGTGAACTCCGCATCGAGCACCGCCTGCCGCGCAACCTGCCGCACGTCGGCAAACCCCGCCTCGGACAGCGCGCGCGGCACAAGCGATCCGCCCGTTCCGTGCAGCGGCGTGTACACGATCTTTTGCGCGCTCGGCGGCGCATCGCCGTACATGCGGTACAATGCGTCAAGCTCGGAAAAATACGCTTCCTTCACTTCCCGGGACGCCGCACGGACCAAGCCGCGCGCCAGCGCATCGTCGCGTTCCAAGCGCCGGATGGCAAATAAATCGCCGTCCGCCATCCGCATCATGACCTGCCGCGCGTCGTCCGGCAGCAGTTGCCCCCCGTCCGCGCTATATACCTTGTAACCGTTGTATTCCGGAGGATTGTGGCTGGCGGTGATCATGACGCCCGCCGCGCATCCGAGATGCCTGACGGCAAACGACAGCAGCGGAGTCGGCTCCGCCTCGGCAAAGACATGCGCCACGACGCCCGCCGCAGCCGCGACAAGCGCGGTCTCCCAGGCAAACTCGCGCGACAGCCGCCGGCCGTCATAGGCGATCACCAGCGAAGAACCGCCGCTTTGTTTGATCCACTCCACAACGCCCTGCGTGGCGCGCCGCACGGTGTGAACATTCATCCTGCTGCTTCCCACGCCGATCTTGGCGCGCAGTCCGCCTGTTCCGAAGCTCAGATCGTGCGCAAAGCGCTCCTCCAGTTCCCCCCATGCGGCGGCCTGCTGCAATGCTTCGAGTTCTGCCCGCAAACCGGGGTCCAGACGCTCGTCTTCATACCACGCCCTCCAGCGCCTGTTCTGCTCCACGTTGTGCAATGCCTCCTTCATCAGTCTGTGAAATGCGGCGGGACAGCCGCCGCATTGGCCTGCTCGACGACCGCCGCGATCTGCAACAGCTTCGTCTCGGAGAACGCGGCGCCCACCAATTGCACCGCAAGAGGCAGACCTTCCCGCGACAAACCGAACGGGACGGAAATGGCCGGCGATCCCGTCAGGTTGAATGGGTTGGTGAACCGCGTGAAATTCCGTCGCACCACCATTTCCCGCCCGTTCACCAGAACGGTTTCCGCACCTGTGACGGGCGGGAAAAACGGCGTCACCGGCGTGAGCAACACGTCGACGGACCCGTGTTGCTGTTCCAGGTGGCGCGCAAAACGCGCGCGCACCCACTGCGCCTCCGCATACTCGATCGCCGTGAACGGCCGCCCGTTTTCCAGGCGGGTGCGCACATCCATGCCGTACCGCCTGTCTGGATCGGACAGCCACGCGTCGTGCACGGACAAGGCCTCCACCGAGATCGTGATGTTCTGCGCCACCGGGATATCGGCGAGAATCGGCATGTCGACCTCCACGACGCTCATTCCGGCGGAGCGCAGGACATCCGCCGCCCGTTCGACCGCGTCCACCAGTTCACGATCCGCATGGGCATGGAAAAATGACCGTTCGACGCCGACTTTCATCCCCCGCACGGACGCGCCGAGCTGTGCGGCAAAATCCTCCCGCGGCCTGCGCACACTGTGCGGATC
>JAJZZT010000416.1 GCA_021797415.1 Bacillota bacterium | reverse complement strand
CACGCCCTGCATCAGGTGGGCGATGCGCTTGGCAAAAACAAACGAAAGGCCCTCGACCTCCTCCACGACATCATCTCCCGCCAATGACTCATCCAGAGCCATGTGATACTGTGGGCCGCCTCAACCTGCGGACAGATAGAGGCGCAAGCGTTTGTCGCGCTCTTCTTGCATCACGTCCCGCAGATAATCCTGCGCCGCACGGCTTACTTCGATCATGGGTTCCACCGCCTTATATACCCCATATGGTATATAAAATAATGTACGCACATGTCCTCGCCTTGTCAAGTCTCTGGACTCACCGAATCATCCATCGTTTTATCCGATGTCCCCCGAGGCTGTCCGCCATCCTCATATCGCATCAGCACATATCGCATCATGTACTTTACAAGATACCCCATTGGGTATATAGTGGCCGTATCTGTTCCCTCTGTCCCCCAATTCACGTCCTTCAGGAGGTATGGCCCTGTGAAACCCATCGTATCGGCGCAGGAACTGAAATCGCAGATGATGTCGCCAGAGGGTGTTTTCATCCTGGACGTGCGCTCGGTCAGCGCGTATGAGGAATGGCGCATTTCGGATCACGGCGTCGAATCCATCAATATTCAGACTTCCAAATTGCGCGCCAATGGACCCGCCGCCTATCCGGAGTTGCCGAAGGACCGCGCGATGGTCGTGGTGTGCGCCAAAGGAGTCGCGGCGCGCGAAGCGGCGGAAATCCTGCGGGACCACGGCTATCAGGCGAGTGTGCTGGACGGCGGCATGCAGGAGTGGAGCGCGTTTCTTCACCCCGTGACGGTTGTCGAGGATCACGGAATCGAGATTGTGCAGGTCCAGCGTCTCGGAAAAGGCTGCATCTCTTATGTGCTGATCTCTGAAGGCGAGGCGGTCGTTGTCGACCCTTCGCGCCACATCGAAGCGTACCAGACGATCGCCAGGGAGAGAGGGGCGGTTGTCAAGCATGTGCTTGACACGCACCTGCACGCCGACCACATCTCCGGCGGCGCCTGGCTGTCGGCGGCGACCGGCGCCAGGTACTGGATCGGGCCGAGCGAAATGGAGGATTCCCCGCGCAAGTATAATGCGCTGAGCGAAGGTTTGACATTCCATTTTGGCACAGCCCGGCTGGATGTCCTCGTCATCCCGACGCCCGGGCACACGCCCGGCAGCACCTCGTTTCTGGTGAACGGCCGTTACATGCTGTCCGGCGACACGATTTTCGTAAACGGCCTGGGGAGGCCGGATCTCGGCGGCAAGGCTCGCGAATGGGCGAAAATGCTGTACAGGACCGTCGTCGAAAAGATCGACAAGTTGGCGGATGACGTGCTGATTTTGCCCGCCCACTACTCCGATTACCGGGAGATCAACGCATCCGGATACGTCGGGGCGCCGCTTGGCGACCTGCGCCGGGACAATGATCTTTTGCGCGGCGGCAGTGAGGAACAGTTCACGGATGCGGTCGCCAGGCGGACCGGCACGACGCCGCCGAACTACGAAACGGTCGTGCAGATCAACCGGGGCGCGTTGGATGTGTCGGACGAGGAAGCGTCGGACCTTGAGATCGGGCCCAACCGCTGTGCGGTCAAACACGCCTGAAAAGTCTCCGGCCTGGGGACATGTGATCACATGTCCCCAGGCCGGAGACCAGAGCGCCTGCGCAGCAGACTTCATCGCATGTCTTCAGGCAGTCACGGAGCTTCGCGGGAGGCTCCCTTTTGTTTTGCCCGCAGCGTCTGTCCCGCCCAAAAGGCCCCCGCGACCGTGATGAAACCCCCGAGCCACTGGATGGATGTCACGCGCTCGCGCAGCAGCACAACACCGAACAGGACTGTCCATACCGGAAGCAGGTTGAGAAAGGGTGCGGCGACGCTCGCCCCCACCGCGTTCACGCCGGTTGTCCACAGCCAGTATGCGATGACCGAGGCCGCCGTGCTGACATACAGCAGGCACAGCCAGGCCAGGGGCGTCATGTGGACCGGCGTGTTACCAAGCGACCAGAGGCCGGTCGCCATGCTCGGCAATGCGCCGTAAACGGCGGCCCCGGCCGTGACGGAAAGCGGGTCCATGTCTGCGCAAAGGCGCTTGCCGAGCACGGTGTACAGACCCCACGCCACAGCCGCTCCCACGAGCAGCAGATCTCCTCCCGACAGTCCCGCGCCGGCCGTTCGATCCGCTCCGACCAGAACGGCGACGCCGACCACGGAGAGCACAACACCGAGCCACACCCCTCCCGCCGGGCGTTCATGCAGGACAAGAATGCCCAACAGCAAAATGACGATCGGAATCGATCCCGAGATCATGCCCGCCTGCGCCGCGGCCACCGAGTGCAGGCCAAGATATGTCAGAGTGGAAAAGAGGAACATGCCGACGAATCCGAGCAGCAAGAATGCCTTCCATTTTTTGCGCAGGGGCGGCCGCGCGTGGCGGAGATCCGCCAGAATCCACAACAGGACGGCCGAGATGGTCCAGCGCAGACCGTTTAACAAGTAGGCTGACATCGCGGGCGCGAGCACCCGTCCCGCAATGTAATTGCCGCTCCACAAAACGGTTGATATCACCAGCAGACTGATGCCTTTTTTCAACTCGACTCCTCCATACCCCCGCAGGTTTATCCGCACATTCCATCATACCGGACAGTTCTCCGGTTTGACCAGTCTTTGGACTGTTCCACAGCGCTGACGCCGTTTCTCACGCCGGAATGAACCCGGAATGGGCAGCGAAATAAACAGGCGCATCCCGCCGGATCAGGCGCAAGTTTCGTGAAACGGTTGGCGGTCTGCGCCCGCACGTGCTATGATGGAATACGTCATCGACATGCGGGAGCTTAGAGTTTGCTAGGCTGAGAGGGCGGTCTTTCTACCGCCGACCGCCAGACCTGACCTGGGTAATGCCAGCGGAGGAAACCGGACTCGCTCTTTTGCGTTTGTGAGACCCAGAACCATTCGGGGCCACATGCCTGCCGAGAGCCGTGCCAGTTTTCCACTGCGCTATCCGGCGCGGTATTTTTTTTGCCTCCGTACGCATCTTCCATTTGCTTGATCACGCACCAATCGGCTCCCGATACTTCTGAAA
>JAJZZT010000497.1 GCA_021797415.1 Bacillota bacterium | reverse complement strand
GGCGCCTGTGGAAAGCCGAGTATTTTCACAAACGCGAGAGCGTAGGCTGGCTGGGAGACGCCATCTACGGCGTGAACGACGGTCTTGGCGCCATCTTCGGGATCATCGCGGGCGTCGCGGGTTTCACGGCAAACAGCCATACCGTGCTTGTCAGTGGATTTTTCGGAGCGGTGGCCAGCACGCTGTCGATGGGCGTCGGCGCCTGGCTCTCCACCCGTTCGAGGAATGAACTGGCACACAGCGAGCAGCAGCACGAGCGGCGCGAAATCATGGAGAATCCGGAGGAAGAACTGGAAGAACTGCGGCTGCTCTATGAACTCAAAGGGTTCACAAAAAGCGAGGCACAGGAGATCGCTGACCGCCTTGCGGGCGATCCGGAGCAGTTGCTCAAGGTGATGAGCCAGGAGGAACTGGGGTTGGCGGAAGACGGCGGAGGAAATCCCTGGTCATCGGCCGGCATCGGCGCACTTTCCACGTTTGTCGGCGGAATTCTTCCCCTGATCCCGTTTTTCTTCATGAGCGGCATACCGGCAATCATCGCGGCGGCCTTTGTCAGCATTGTCGCGCACTTTGCCGTCGGCGCCGCGAAAAGTATCGTCACCGTCAGGACCTGGTGGGCGAGCGGCTTTGAGATGACCGTCGCCGGCATTCTCGTCGGTATCGTGTCGTACGGCGTCGGTCTGCTCGGCACTGCGCTGATCCACGTCTGAACCGTTGAACTGTTGAACTGTTGAACCGTGTACAGCGAGCGGTCCTCCTCCCTCAATCGGGCTGGAGGGCCGCTCGAATGATGAAGGCGGCGATCATCCCAAGCGCGGAACGGTCACGGCGCGGCATCGAGCGAAACAGGCCCGCCTCCGTCCGCGCCGGTGTGCCCGCGCGCGGCAGAGACAATCCGCAAAATGACAAGCAGGACAGCCAGCAACATGAGCATGAACATGGCGATTGACCCGATGACCTCCACGACGCGCACTTCGTCCATCAACCATCCGACCACCACTGGCAGCGCGGCTCCGCCAAGTCCCGCAAAAGCTGTCACCAGACTGGTGACAAGGCGCGTTCGTCCGGCGAACATGTGATTGGTAAACACCAGGATCAGAGCAAACATGCCCGACATCGCAAGGCCCACAAAGAAGATCATGACATAGAAAAACACCGTATTGCGCCACAACGTGAGACTCATGAGCAGTGCGAACGCCAGAGAGATGCTCCACAGGAGAAAGCGCGCATACGACACCTTTCGTACAATCCGGCCTGTCAGCATCCGGCCGAGCACCATGGCGCTCCAGAACACGGTGATCGTCAGCGACGCCGCGCTTGCGGACTCGTGGAGATAGGGGATGAAGATGGCGGGCAAAAATCCGTTGAGCGCCGATTCGATCCCCACGTAGAGAAAGGTCATGGCGAGAAACAGTGCCAGTACCGCCAGCCTTGCCTGGCCCGCCACCTGCGGTCGGCCGCTCTCGGCATCCCCGTCCCCCGGTCTGACGGCCGCGTCTCCGCCACCATTCATCCGGACAAACAGCCAAAACGCGCCGAACACCAAGGCCAGCACACCGGGAATGGAGAATGCGTACGGCCATTCGTGAACGACCAGCAGCCGGCTGGCAAACAGCGGCATGAGCAACGCGCCTGTTCCGAAAGCGACTTCCAGCCTGCTCATGACCACCGCCCGGCGCCCTTCGTACCACTCCATCACGGTCGACGCAATCGTGGTCTGCATCGCGCCCAGCCCGAAACCATTCAAAAAACACATTGCCGCGACGACGGGAAGCGGCGGCAAGCCCCCCATAACCAACCCGCCGAGTCCCATTGCCGCACTCGCCGTGAGCAGCGTCGCCCTGTGTCCGATCCGGTGGATCGCCAGCGATGTGACGCCGACGCCCGCCAGGAATCCGGTGAACTGAAACAGCATGATCTGTCCGCCCACCACGTAGGATGCGCGGTAGTGCGCCAGCATGGCGGGCAGAACGGCCCCCAGCACAACCTGCGCGAGACCGTTCAATACATACATGAGAATCGCGTTGGTGAAAAAGGATCGCATGGCTGCCTCCCGATGTGTTGCCTGGGCACAACAGTCAACCGCAGCACCGGTGCTCCTGAGGATATCCGGATAACCCGGACGGCCTCATCCAGAATCGTGGCCGGTCGCCGGCGCGACCAACACGTCCACATCCGCCTCGGCAAGCGCGGCGGCCAGTTCACGGTCAGGCTGCCTGTCCGTGATGAGCACATTGATCTCCTGCAGCGGCGCCACCTTGAAAAACTGGCGCTTTCCAAACTTCGTATGGTCCGCGAGCGCGACGACCTGATCGGCGTGGCGGAGCATCGTGCGCAGCAGATGGCCTTCCTCCTCATAGGGAGAGGAGATTCCCCCGGCGCTGATCGCGCCGACTCCCAGCAACAGCTTGTCGACCTGGTAATCGGCGATCATCCCCATCGTCCGCGCGCCAAACACAAAACGCTGCCGCTGGTGCAACTGCCCACCCAGCAACTGGATGGTCATGGACGGGTGTCGCGCAAGAATGCCGGCGATGTCGATCGAATTGGTCACGACGACGTGATTCGCGGTCCGGATACATTCGGCGGCCGCCTGGGCCGTGGTGGACGTGTTCAGGAAGAGATGGTCGCCATCCCTGACGAGCTGGGCCGCCGCCAATCCGATCGCCCGCTTGTCGTCCGTGCCCATGCGCGCGCGCTCGTCGTAAAACCCCACTTCCTTCATCAATGTGGAGAGTATCGCGCCGCCGTGCGTCCGCACGATCATCTTTTGCTCTTCCAACTTCACCAGATCGCGGCGCGCCGTGTCGCGCGAGACGCCGAACCGGTCGCAGATCTCCTCGACGCGGATGCGTTTGTGCCTGTGAATATGTTTGAGAATCGAATCCAGGCGTTCTTCCTGGTACATGCCTGCCCTCCTGTTTGCGCTTTTTGCGTAATTCACTTAAGCATATTGTAGTTTATATGCGCATTTCGCGCAAGAAAATCAATCCTTCCTCACAGGCCCATCGATATCACCGGCCAGCAGCAGGCCGGCAATGTGCTGCGGGTCGTAGAAATACACGCAGGCGCGCGGG
>JAJZZT010000473.1 GCA_021797415.1 Bacillota bacterium | reverse complement strand
CGGCGGCGATATCGCGCGCCGCTTTTCGCCCATAAGCTGTCGCGCGGCGCGTGCCGACGACGGCCACGCAACTGTGGCGCAACGCGGACAGATCCCCCAGATAGTACAGCACCGCCGGCGGGACGGCAATCTCGCGCAACAGCGCGGGATACTCCGCATCGCTCTCCAGCGCAAAGGAGACGCCGCTTTCCTCCACACGATCGGCCAGTCGCTCTCCCGCGCAATTTTTCAACTCGTGATACAATTCTATCGCAAGCCCCTCTTTCATTCCCAGCGCCACCCACTGCGCGACATCCAGGCGCCGCGCCTCGTCATACTGTGGAATCAGGGAACGGATGGCGCGCGCCAACCGGAGGCCAATGCCTCTGGTGGACTGAAGACAGATCTGGTATGCCAACATCGCCCGACGCATGCGGACCACCCTTTCAACCGCCGACCCGTCCTTATTGTGTCACGCAGGGCCATACGCCACCACCGCTTTGCACACAGGAATTCTCCCATCCACCGGGTTCCCCGTCTTGCCGGCAGTTCCACGCCTTCCACGCCTGTTCATCGAAACCGAAGGCCGGTCGCTCTTTCGAACGACCGGCCGGCGGCGAGTCTCACAACGATAGTACCCCCTGTCTTATTGGCGCCAGGGGATGCCCCGAATCTTTACAGCGGACTGTACCCCCTGTCTTATTGGCGCCAGGGGATGCCCCGAATCTTTACAGCGGACTGTATCCCCTGTCTTATTGGCGCCAGGGGATGCCCCGAATCTTTACAGCGGACTGTATCCCCTGTCTTATTGGCGACACTTGTTGATAATCCCTCTTTCCTCCAGCAACGACGCCAGTGCGGACCCCATTTCGGAAGGCGTCCTCGCCACGCGTATCCCCGCCGCCTCCATGGCCGCCACTTTTTCCTCCGCCGTGCCTCTGCCGCCGGAGATGATCGCTCCCGCATGCCCCATCCGCTTTCCGGGCGGCGCGCTGCGCCCGGCGATGAAGCCCGCCACCGGTTTTTCCATGTGCGCTTTGACGTAGGCCGCCGCGTCTTCTTCCGCCGATCCCCCGATTTCACCGATCATGATGACCGCCTCTGTCTCCGGATCGCTATTGAACATTTCCAGAATCTCCACGAAGTTTGTCCCGTTGACAGGATCGCCGCCGATACCGACCGCTGTGGACTGTCCAATCCCCAACGTCGTCAGTTGATGGACCGCCTCATACGTGAGGGTGCCGCTGCGGCTCACCACACCCACATGGCCGCGTTTGTGGATGTACCCCGGCATGATGCCGATCTTGCACTCATCCGGCGTGATCACGCCGGGACAGTTGGGGCCGATCAGCCTGCTTGCCCTTCCTTCCAGATAACGTTTCACATTGACCATATCCAGGACAGGAATGCCTTCCGTGATGCAGATGATCAGTTTGACGCCGGAATCCGCCGCCTCCATGATGGCGTCTGCCGCGAATGCCGGCGGCACGTAAATGACCGACGCGTCCGCCCCTGTCTTTAGCACCGCCTCCGCGACCGTATCAAATACGGGCAATCCTTCGATCACCGTGCCGCCTTTGCCGGGCGTGACGCCGCCCACCATCTTTGTGCCGTAGGCGATGGCCTGTTGCGTATGGAAAAGGCCATTTTTCCCCGTGATGCCTTGCGTGATCACCCGGGTCTCCCTGTTGACGAGAATGCTCATTGTAAAAACCCCCTATTGCGCAGAGCGCGCCAGTTCGACGATCTGTTGCGCCGCTTCAGCCAATGAATCCGCAGCGACGAGCGGCAGGCCGGAACGGCCGAGTATTTCCTTGCCCTGTTCTACGTTGGTTCCCTCCAGGCGCACCACGAGCGGACGGTCGAGGCCGACCTGGCGCGCCGCGGCCACCACGCCGCTCGCGATCACATCACACTTCATGATGCCGCCGAAAATATTGACCAGGATCCCTTTCACTTGGGGATCGGAAAGAATCAGCTTGAAGGCGGCGGTCACCTTTTCTTCCGACGCGCCGCCGCCCACATCAAGGAAATTGGCCGGTTCGCCGCCAAAATACTTGATGGTGTCCATGGTGGCCATGGCCAGACCGGCGCCGTTGACCATGCAACCGATATTTCCGTGCAGTGCAATATAACTCAGTTCATGCCGGGACGCTTCGATTTCCTTTGGATCTTCCTCGTCAAGGTCGCGCAAAGCCGTCACATCGGCATGCCGGTATAGCGCGTTGGCGTCAAAATTCAGTTTTGCATCCAGCGCCAGCACCTCTCCGCCGCGCGTCACAACCAGCGGATTGATCTCGGCGACGGAGCAATCATTGGCGGCAAAAGCGGCGTACAGTGCACTGATCAGCTTTGTCGCCTGATTGACGAGCGGCTTTGGAATGCGGATCGCAAACGCCAGATTGCGCGCCTGAAACGGGAGAAGTCCAACGGCGGGGTCGACCACTTCGCGGAAGATTTTTTCCGGACTTTTTGCGGCAACCTCCTCGATCTCGACGCCGCCTTCCTCCGACGCCATCACCACCACCCGCCCGGCGCCGCGATCGACCACGATGCCTATGTAATACTCTTTCCGGATGTCAGTCAGTGCTTCGATCAACAGGCGCTTGACCATTTTTCCTTCCGGTCCGGTCTGGTGAGTGACCAGTGTCTTGCCGAGCAGTTCACCCGCGTGCCGTCGCACTTCATCAAGCGAACGGGCGAGTTTTACCCCACCCGCCTTGCCGCGTCCGCCAGCGTGAATCTGGGCTTTGACCACGGCTTGTCCGCCGAAGCGTTCCGCGACGCGGACAGCCTCCTCCACCGTGAACGCCACATCGCCGTCCGGCACCGCCACGCCGTAATTTCGCAGGAGTTGTTTTGCCTGGTATTCATGAATGTTCAACTCGCATCTTCCTCCTCATTTCGCCAAAATTCCATGCCACGCGGCAGTCATCCGAATCTGGCGCATACCTCGGACATCTTTTGCCACAATCTCCTTTAAGATAGACCAGTGCACAAGTGAATTCAACCTGCGTTTTTCATATGTCAATATGCTGTTTCATTTTATGAAACTCATTGGATCCTTAAAGGCGAAAACAGATAAAAAAGGCAGTTCCGCGA
>JAJZZT010000129.1 GCA_021797415.1 Bacillota bacterium | reverse complement strand
CGGTGAGCAGGCCGGAGGGGCGCAGAGGGTATGGCGCGTCGGGACAGTCATCGCGCCGCGGCGCACGGGTTGAGGCGGCGTCGGGCGGGCCGGGAGAACGCGGCGAGCCGGACGGCAGGCGGAGCAGGCCGGGGGGACGAAGAGGGGACGACGGCGCCGGGCGCAAATCGTTTGACCGCCCGCACCCGGTCAGGACGCCTGAAGTGGAGCGCGAATTTGTCGCGGGCCGTCGCGCTGTGATCGAGGGGCTCAAGGGCGAGCGGTCATTGAACAGAATCCTTGTTCAGGAAGAGGCGACAGGCGGCAGTCTGACGGAGATCCTGGCGCTCGCGCGCGAGCGGGGTGTGGTGGTTCAGCGCGTGCCGCGCGGCAAACTGGACGATATCGCCCGGGAAACGCGCCACCAGGGCGTGCTTGCATATGTTTCGGCCAAGCATTATGCGGAACTGGACGATCTGATCGAACTGGCGCGCAGGCGCAAGCCGGGGCTGCTCGTGATTCTCGACGGGCTTGAAGATCCGCACAATCTTGGTTCGGTGATCCGGACGGCGGAAGGATCCGGCGCCGCAGGAGTCGTGATTGCAAAAAGGCGCGCCGTTCCTCTCACCGGAACAGTCGCAAAAGCGTCGGCGGGAGCGCTCGAACATGTCGAGGTCGCGCGCGTGCCCAATCTGAACCAGGCGATCGACCGTCTCAAGGCGGCGGGTTTCTGGGTGGTTGGCGCGGCGCCGGACGCAGATCAGAATTACTATGAGGCGGATTTTACCGCACCGACGGCCGTCGTCATCGGCGGGGAGGCGGAAGGACTGTCTCGTTTGACGGCGGAGCGCTGCGATATCCTGGTCAAGATTCCTATGCAAGGCAGAGTGGGGTCGCTCAATGCGGGGGTTGCGGCAGGAGTGCTGCTTTACGAAGCGGTTCGCCAGCGCGCGCTGCTCTGACACGGAGACATGGGAACCTTCGCCTGCCGGGCTGTGGGGCATCCCATGCTCAGTGGAACGCGCAAGGAACGCGCAAATCTCATTGACCCTGCTAGATTTCATAATGTATACTTAGACTCATATACAAGTGTTCGGGGGGCTGGGCAGGAGAGCGACAGGGTTTTTGCGCAGGGCATGGGCGGATTGCTGCAAGCGGGCGTTGGTTTTCCGTATGGATAAGTCCCGCTGCCAGATAGAGAGCAGATCCAGGCACACTGTGGTGCGTCACTGTACGTCGCCGATTCAGACTCAGATGTGTGGCGCAGGGAACGGCCGCGCGCGGATGTATGGACCCGATTAGCCGCGGTCAGCGATGCGTGACGCGGTGCTCCTGGTTTTTTCATCTCTTCATGGGGGTATGGTGGGTGGCGACAGAACTCCCGATTGTGGCGGAGCGCAGTCTTGAAGAGGTATGCGACGAGGAACTCGTAGAATTTGTGCGGTGCGGCGACGACGCTGCCTTGGAACACCTTATTCATAAATACAAAACGTTTGTTCGCGGAAAAGCGCGTTCCTATTTTTTGATAGGAGCGGATCGTGAAGATATTGTCCAAGAGGGAATGATCGGGCTTTACAAGGCGATTCGCGATTTTCGCGACGATAAGCTGGCGTCGTTCAAGGCATTTGCCGAACTGTGCGTGACACGGCAGATCATCACGGCGATCAAGACAGCCACGCGGCAAAAACATGTTCCGCTCAATTCCTATATTTCGCTGGACAAGCCCATATACGACGAGGAGTCCGACCGGACGCTGCTGGACATCCTGGGCGGCGCGCGCGTCGCCGATCCGGAGGAGCTTGTCATCAACCGCGAGGAGTTTGCGGACATTGAGGTGAAGATGACCGATCTCCTCAGCGAACTGGAGCGCAACGTGTTGTCCCTCTATCTGGACGGGCGCTCCTATCAGGAGATCGCGGTCGATTTGTCGCGGCATGTCAAATCTATCGACAATGCGCTGCAGCGGGTGAAGCGAAAACTGGAGAAGTATCTGGAGGAGCGCGCGGGCTGACTTAAAGAGGTAGTTCAAAAAGGGGGCAGAACTCTCTGGCGCATTGCGGCGTCATCGCCAGAAATGCCTCCGCACGTACCAAATCGGGTGCGCTTACGGGGAGATGGACATGCGGCAAGAGCACTTGAGGAATTTTGTGGAAGTCGATGTGGAAGTTATTGTTGACTCTCCACGGGTGCTGTGGTAAAGTGTTAAGGCGTTTGTATCGGTGTCTGGGGAGGTGCGGTTGTGCGCACGATCATCACACTGGCCTGCGTGGATTGCAAACAGCGCAATTACACCACGGCCAAGAACAAGAAGAACAACCCTGACCGGATTGAACTGAAGAAGTACTGCAAGTTTTGCAACGGTCATCGCGTTCACCGGGAGACGCGCTGAATCCCTGCGGCGACTAGCTTTGCGTCGACAGCGCGATGAGGGGGCGAGGTTTGGCGTGGAAGAGAGCCGGGTTGGCGGCAGGCGGTCGGGACCCTTCGCCTATCTGCGCGGATCTGGGGTGTGGTTTTTCTCCTATTTTCGCGAAGTTGTAGGTGAAATGAAGCGGGTGCGCTGGCCGAGTCGGAAGGAACTCGTGGGGTACACCGCGTCGGTTGTGGCGGTGTGCGTTGCTGTGTTTATTCTGACATACGCGTTTGATGTGCTCGTCACGGAAGGATTCAAACTGCTTGGCATCGGGCAGTGAAACTTACCGCGCGATGGATATTCCGGAGTGCAAAGACAAGCTGGCGATCGCAACTTCTGTTGTGATTGACTATGGGAGGTGCGGGCGTCCGGCCTCGCCGATGGATACGGAACAGTTGGAGCTGGAGAAAAATTGGTACGTAGTCCACACGTACTCCGGTTACGAGAATAAGGTCAAGACAAACCTGGAGCGCAGGGTCGAGTCGATGGACATGGCGGACAAGATTTTCCGCGTGCTCGTGCCCACCGAGGAAGAGATCGAGATCAAGAACGGCCGCAAGCGGGCTGTGCAGCGCAAGGTCTTTCCCGGTTATGTGCTCGTCGAGATGGTCATGACCGACGACTCGTGGTATGTGGTGCGCAACACTCCCGGAGTGACCGGTTTTGTCGGAGCGAACGGGGCCGGTTCA
>JAJZZT010000187.1 GCA_021797415.1 Bacillota bacterium | reverse complement strand
GGCGAATCGGGCGGACGGCGCGGTGGCCGGGCCGGGGAACAAACGGCGTGATGCGAATGAGGGTGGAACCACGTGGGCGGACAGACGCCTTCGTCCCTGCCGTGACAGGCGGGATGAAGGCGTTTTTGCGTTGCGGGCGATCATCAGGCCGAAGTGTACGGGAAACGACAAACAGATTACAGGAGTGGATCATGCCATGGAAGAATCGATCGCAATCCGCCTCAAAGACGGCGCAATCAAACCACTGCAAACCGGAGCGACCGTGCAGGACGCCGCAAAAAGCATTGGCCAGAACCTTGCGCGGGCGGCGGTGGCCGGTCGCGTCAACGGAAAACTGGTCGACCTGTCGCATGAGGTGCAAGACGGCGACACCGTGGAGATCGTCACCCTCGCAGAACCGGCCGGTCTCAAAGTCTGCCGGCACACCTGCGCGCACGTGATGGCGCAGGCCGTCAGCCGCCTGTTCCCGGAGGCCAAATTTGCCATCGGACCTGTCATTGAGGACGGGTTCTACTACGATTTTGCTGATCACGTGTTCACACCGGACCAGTTCACCGCCATCGAGGAGGAGATGAACAGGATCATCCGGGCCGATTTCCCCCTGCGGCGCACCGTGATCGGCCGCGACGAGGCGCTGCGCCACTTTGCGGAGCGCGGCGACCGCTTCAAGGTGGAGATCATCCGCGATCTGCCTGCTGATGAGACGCTCACCCTGTACACGCAAGGGGAATTTACAGACCTGTGCCGCGGCCCGCACCTGCCGTCGACCGGACGCATCAAGGCGTTCAAACTGCTGCATCTCGCCGGGGCGTACTGGCGGGGCGACGCGAAACGCGAACAGTTGACGCGCATCTATGCCACCGCGTTCGCCACGGCGGCCGAACTGCAGGCCCACCTCACGCTGCTGGAGGAGATGAAAGAGCGTGACCACCGCAGGATCGGCAAGGAGTTGAAGCTGTTTGCGCTCGCCAAAGAGGTGGGCTCCGGCCTCCCGCTCTGGCTGCCGAACGGCGCCCGAGTGCGCCGGGCGATCGAACGGTACATCGTCGATCTGGAGGAGAGCCTCGGATACCATCACGTCTACACGCCAGTGCTCGGCAGCGTGGAACTGTACAAGATCAGCGGGCACTGGGAGCATTATCAGGAGGACATGTTCCCGCCGATGGAGATGGACAATGAAGAACTCGTGCTGCGGCCGATGAACTGTCCGCACCACATGATGGTGTACAAGTCGGACATGCGCAGCTACCGCGACCTGCCCTTGCGCATCGCGGAGCTCGGCACCATGCACCGCTACGAGATGTCCGGCGCGCTGGCCGGCCTTCAGCGCGTGCGAGCGATGACGTTAAACGACGCGCACCTCTTTTGCACACCAGACCAGATCGAGGATGAGTTTGCCCGCGTCGTGCGCCTGGTGCAGCGGGTGTACAAGGATTTCGCCATCAGCGACTACTCCTATCGCCTGAGCCTGCGCGATCCGGCCGACACGGAGAAATACGTCGCCAACGACGCGATGTGGGACAAGGCCGAGGCCATGTTGCGCAAGGTGCTTGTCGACATGGGGCTGCCGTTTGTTGAGGCGCCCGGCGAAGCGGCGTTCTACGGCCCGAAGCTCGACGTGCAGGTGAAGACCGCCCTGGGCAAGGAAGAGACCCTTTCGACGGTGCAACTCGACTTCCACCTGCCGGAGCGGTTTGAGCTGGAGTATATCGCCGAAGACGGAAAAGCGCACCGTCCGGTCGTCATCCACAGGGGAATCGTGGGCACCATGGAGCGCATGGTCGCCTATCTGATCGAGAATTACAAGGGAGCGTTCCCGCTCTGGCTCGCACCGGTGCAGGCGCGGGTGCTGACCGTCAGCCAGGCGCAGGATAAATACGCCCGGGAAGTCGAGGAATGGCTCCGGGAGCAGGGACTGCGGGTGGAAGCCGATCTGCGCCCGGAGAAGATCGGCTACAAGATTCGCGCGGCGCAGATGGACAAGGTGCCGTACATGCTGGTGATCGGCGCGAAAGAGCAGGAGGCGCGCACGGTCGCCGTCCGCTCGCGGTCGGCGGGCGACACGGGAACCATGACGCTCGAAGCGTTCGCCAGGCAGGCGGCGGAAGAAGCGCGCGCGCGCGGCTGACGCGCATCCGGCATCGACTGCCTCCGCCGCCGGGCCGTCGACAACTGTCTCCGCGCGTCGGGCTGGCGTCGACGGCCTCCCATCCGGCTGAAGCACACCCGGCATCGACTGCTTCCGCCTACACACCCGCTCCGGTTCAGAAAACGAGCCAATCGCGCCTTCAGCCGGAGGTGGACGGATTGGGCGACGCGCTTGGACCTGTCGTGATCGTCAACGACTGCGTAACAGTGTTCAGTGTCAACTGCAACTTCCTGTCGATGAAAAACCGCAATCCAAAAAGTTGTGTGCCGGCAAGCGATGGATCGACGACACAGGATACGCGCGTGTATGTCTGCCCGCCGATTTGCACATCGACTTCGCTGTTATACGCCTGGGCGGAGCCTGTGACGCCTGCGATCGTCAACGACCCCAGGTTGGGCAGGCCAAGACTGTTCGCCGTTTGTTGGGACACCGTCAGTTCAAACGCGCCCGTATCGAGGATGAACGGACTGTTTGTGGCGCTGCCTTTATAGCTCAAGGGAAGACTGAAGTGAAAAGCATCCTGTGCGATGGTTCCCTGAATCGTCATTCCACTCATGAAAAAATCATCCTCCTTTTAAACTTGTGCGCAATGCGCGCATGGATCCGCGTGTGATCGAACGGGACGTTACGACGTCTGCAGACTTTCTCCACACATCGGGTCATCCCCACGGAAGGCGACAACGGCGCATGAATGAAAACTGAATATTACATCTATTAGGAAGAAACTGTCCCTTCCACATAAAAATCAATCGGAAGCCGCTTAGTGGCCGATTTCACGTCGATCAGAGATCGATCGGAAGCCGCTTAGTAGCCAGCCTAGTAACTGCTTAGAAGTCGATCAGTCCGAGACTGATCTGAAGCGCTTCGTTGACGCGCTTCATCAACTCCTCGTCGAGATGGGTGATCTTTTCCGTGAGCCGCTGTTTATCCAATGTGCGAATCTGCTCC
>JAJZZT010000436.1 GCA_021797415.1 Bacillota bacterium | reverse complement strand
ACTCGAACGTTCTGGCGTTTGCGCGCTGCCGCACGAATGGTTGGCACCTCCCGAAAATCGGTTTGCGCTTCACATACGACGTTTGCGTCGTGCGCCGGGTCGGTCCGCCCGTTTTCGCACATCGCCACTTCAAATACCGCCCTTCTACCCAGCACGCCAATTCCGGCGCATTGGCCGCAACCCGTCCCGCGACAGTCCGGACAGATGATCTCGACAAGCTTCTGCCAAATCGCAATACGCAGTGCTTCCTGGACATATCGGGCGCCGACACCCAGTTCGAGGAAGCGCGCCGCGACCTGACCGACATCGTCCGCATGCATGGTGGTCAATACCAAGTGTCCTGTCAATCCCGCCCGCACAGCGGTTTCCGCCGTCTCACTGTCGCGAATCTCCCCGACCATCAGAATATCCGGATCCTGGCGCAGCGCGGCTCGCAGCGCCACCGCAAACGTGAGACCATGGCGCTCGTCCACCTCAATCTGCTGATATCCGTCCACCCTGCGCTCCACAGGATCCTCAATCGTCACTACCGTGGCGCCGACCGAACTCCGTTCACGCAACATGGCGTGCAGCGTGGTGCTCTTTCCTGAGCCGACCCGGCCAAGCACGACCCCTACCCCGCCTTTTTGCAGCGCATCCCTTACCTGCGCAAGCTGACTGTGCGACATCCCGCTATTTTCCAGTGAATCCCACGGCCCGTTTGCCGGAATGACCCGTATGGCCATCCGTTCTCCAAGCACCGTCGGAATCGCCGCGATACGAAGATCTCCTTCAACAGTGACCCCGGACACCGCCATGCGCATCTGACCATCCTGGGGGCGCCGCTGCTCTCCCAGTTGCATCTTCGCCAGCACCTTGATCCGTTGCATCACCGCTTTTGGAACAAGGTCGGGCAAACCGGTCAACTCAGAAAGACTCGCCACCCGGCCATGCACCCGCAAGAACACGCGCGACTCGTCTCCCGCAGGGTTGAGGTGAATATCGGATGCGCCGACAAGCAAAGCGCGCGCCAAGATGGCGTCCGCCAGATCCGCCGCATCCATTTCCGCGGTCATCGGCAGATGGACGCTCATGAACCCACCCCCTTTTGCCGCAATGCGCGGAGGATGCAATCCCATGTTCCTTGGAACACACTGTTCGGAGTGGGCGGTGCGATACCTTTTTACAATTAAGTGGATTTATATGAATCTTGGAGAGTGCCTTCACTTTGAAAGCCTGTTCAAAAAGTGGGCAGGTAAGACGCGCGCAGTGCAAGAAAGCAGGCAGAAATGCGGACCGAGCGTACGTTTTTGGGTGCGTGAGGGAGCATTTCTGGCGATGAAGCGGCAATGCGCCGGGGAGTTCTACCCACTTTTTGAACAACCTCTGGGAGGAATGGACAGAATAACGGGGGAATAGGACAGGTGCTGCCGCTCATTGCGGTATCGGTATACGCCGAAAGTGACGGCGTCCCCGGAAAACCCGGCGATCAGATGCAAGCAGCAGTCATAGCCAAAAGCGGATTGGAGATCATGGAGAGACGGCAGGGTATCCCCGAGCGGATGACTGTGGACGGTTGCCACGATGACCAGCGATGCGCGGTGTGCGCGGTAGACCGCCCGTACACATTTCGCGGCGTCCGCCAGGTATTGTCGCTCGGAGGGCGCGGCGCTGTCCAGCGGCGCAAATTCCTCGGCGACGCGATCCGCGCCGGATGCGCGGCCGAGCAGGATTCCGCCGCTTTCCATCGGAAGATGGCGGACGACATGGTCTTCAATCGCCGCCAAAACCGCTCGCGGCACTACCAAGCGGTCCGCGCGCGGCATCACCAGGCGGTCCGTCATCGTCCGGATAGCGTGCGAAGGGCCTTTTCACTCCATGCCACGACCTCATCGTCCACGCCCATCGCACGCATCTCCGCAGGAGTATACCAACCGCAGGCCCTCGACTCCTCGTTGTGCGCAAGACCCACCGCTCCGCGCGGACGGGCAAAATACAACAGGTCGATATGCTGGTGTCCCGGCGCGATATCCTCCAATTGCACGCCGGCCGGACGGGCGAGGGCATGGTCGAACCCCGCAGGTTCGCGTTCGGCCACGATCTCGATGTCAATCCCCAGTTCTTCCCTGACCTCCCGCACGGCGGCCGCTTCGGGCAATTCCGGCTGTTCGATATGCCCGCCCGGAGGCAGCCAACGCCCCAGCTTGTTGTGCAGTAAAAGAGCGACGCGCCCCTCGTGGACGATGAGGGCCGTCGCGACAAAATCGCGCGTCACCCCTTCGTTGCCCGTGTACATGCAACGCTTCCCCCTCAATCGACAAAATCGAACTCCATGTCGCCCACCCGGATCTGATCTCCGTTGCGCGCGCCCGAATTGCGCAACGCGTCGTCGACGCCGTTTCGGCGCAAGATGGTCTGGAAGCGCTTGACCGCATCCTCCTGCGTGAAGTCCGTCATGTGCACGAGCCTGTCCAACCCTGCGCTCTGAACAACAAATACCGGGCCGTCACGCAAAATGGAAAATTCATCCTCGCTGGGACGAATGCGGAATGCCACCGTGTTCTTATCCTGCGCACCATCCCCTTGCGGCGCTTCCGAAGCGGACTTCTCCATCCCTTCCTGTTCGCGCAGCAATTGCGCGGCCCGCCCCATCAACGCTCTGATCCCCTCGCCGGACAGCGCCGAAATCGGCATGACCTCCATGTCCGGGTATACCTTGCGAAACGCTTCCAGATGGCCGTCGGCCCCCGGCATGTCCATCTTGTTGGCAGCCACGATCTGCGCGCGCCGCTCCAATCCCTCCCTGTACGAACGCAGTTCATCCTGAATAATCGCGCAATCGGCGACAGGATCCCTTCCTTCCGTCGCCGCCATATCGATCACATGGATCAATACGCGCGTCCGCGACGCATGGCGCAAAAACTCATGGCCGAGTCCCTGTCCAAGATGGGCGCCCTCCACCAAACCCGGAAGATCGGCCAATACGAATGAGACGTCGTCTCCGAGACTCACGACCCCCAGGTTGGGCGCTAGCGTGGTGAAGTGATACGCCGCGATCTTCGGCCTGGCGGCGCTCACCACCGACAGCAGGGTGGATTTGCCCACGCTCGGCAATCCGA
>JAJZZT010000350.1 GCA_021797415.1 Bacillota bacterium | reverse complement strand
AATCGGTGAGCAACAGTTCGCGCTGCGCGTTCTCAAACGTGAGTTTCGGCAGCGCGGCGCGCAAATGGCGCGTCTGGAATGCGTAGATTCCGCTGTTTACCTCGCGGATCGCCCGCTGTTCCGGCGTCGCGTCTCTTTCCTCGACGATGCGCTCGACCGTGCCGTCAGCCCCGCGCAACACCCGCCCGAATGAATGGGGATCATCCAGTTCAGCCGTCATCAGAGTCGTCCCGCCCGTCTCTTGCGCCGTCCGGATCAGGCGGGTGATCTCGTCGCTGCGAATCAGCGGACAGTCCCCGTACAAAACAACTGTGACGCCCTCCTCAGGCAGATACGGCAGCGCCTGCAGTACGGCATGTCCTGTTCCCAACTGCTCCTCTTGGCGGACATACTCCACCGAATCGCCAAGCACACCCCGGACCTGGTCCTCCAGGCGTCCGACCACGACAAACAAACGGTCCAGTTCGACCGCCCGCATCTCATGGACAATTTGTGCAATTATCGGCTTGCCACATACCCTGTGCACAACTTTGTGGTTCTTGGAATTCATGCGTTTGCCCAAACCGGCCGCCAGAATCACGCCCGTTTTCAAGATGCTGTCACGCTCCTGCGGTTGCGAAGTGGCGTCTTCACTATACCCGAATAGGGGAGACGGTTTCAACGTTTCCGCCACGCCGTTGTCATATCTTCGGCCGCATTCACGCGGCAACCTGCACCTCCGCCGCCGATTGCGAAAGCTCAGTCGCCGACTGCGGAAGCCACGATCACATCCACCCGTTCGTACTCTCCAAGCACCGCCTCCTGAATTTTCTGCCGCGTGCTCGACGTAATGGGGTGCGCGATGTCGCGAAACTCGCCGTCCGGCGTCCGCTTGCTCGGCATGGCGACAAACATGCCTGTGTTCCCATCGATCACGCGGATGTCATGCACCACGAACTCGTGATCGAACGTGATCGATGCAATCGCTTTCATTCTCCCTTCCGTGCTGACCTTTCTCAGTCGAACATCTGTAATCTCCATCCTGACCACCGCCCCGCGCAGGCTTCTCAAACTGACTTTACTATTTCCACATGAAAGGTCAATCTCCTGCCTGCAACAAGGAAAAAGTTTTACTTGTCAGTCTTTTCTCTTCTCCAACGGCGCCTCCGCGATCACTTCGATTTCCACCTTCGCCCCGCGCGGCAACGCCGCGACCGCCACGGTGGAACGCGCCGGCCGGTGGTCTGCGAACGCCTCCTCGTAGACCGCGTTGACCGGCGCAAAATCGGCCATGTCGGTCAGGAATACCGTCGTCTTGACCACATCGGCCAATTGCGCGCCGCCCGCGGCCAGCACCGCCCTGATGTTCACGAACACCTGCCGCGCCTGCCGCGCGGCGTCGCCCTCGACCAGCGAACCGTCGGCCGTCAAAGGGATCTGCCCGGACGCGAAGATCCAACCGCCGCCTGACACCGCCTGCGAGTACGGTCCAATGGCCGCGGGCGCCTTTTCGGTGGACAAATACTGTATCGCCATAACGCCGTCACCCCTTCCCAAAACCGTTCAGCCGGCAAAATACGTCCCGCGCCCAATGACGACACGCCGCGCGGTCTCATCCACGGCCGACAGCGAGAACAGGGACACATAGTCCGACACCAGCTTGTCCACCGGCTGGCCGGTTGCCATGAACACCCCCGTGCCGACCACGTGCGCGGAGAACTCGCGCACCAGGCTCATCAGCCCTTTCACCGTTCCCCCGGCTTTCATGAAGTCGTCAATGACGAGGACGCGCGCGCCTTCGCGCATGGATCGCTTGGAAAGCGACATGCTCTGGATGCGCCTCTCGGATCCGGACACGTAATTCGTGCTGACGGACGACCCCTCGCTCCACTTGTGGTCCCGCCTTGCGATCACAAACGGACAACTCAGATACTGCGCCGTCATTACGGCGAGCGGAATGCCCTTTGTCTCCACCGTCAGGACGACATCCGGTTCCGCATCCGAAAAATAGCTTGCAAACATCCGCCCGGCCGCGCGCAGGACATCCGGTTCCCCCAAAAGGTCGCTCATGTAGAGATACCCTCCGGGAAGGATGCGCTCGCCGTCCGCCAGCCTGGCCGTGACCGTATCGGCGAATGTCCGCGCCTGTCCGGGCGAGAGTCCGGCGCGCCACTGCACGCCGCCTGTCGCGCCTGTCTGAGTGCGCAGCACTCCTTCTCCGTCCTGTTCCATGACGGCGCGAATGATCGCGAAGTCTTCACTGATCGACGACTTTGCCGCATCGAACCGCGCCGCAATATCTGTCAATGACAGCGTCGCGCCTGGATGCCCGAGCAACTCGCGCGTCAACCGAACGATTCTCTCCGTGCGACGCATTGCCCGCTCCCCCGCTTTCGACGCGTCAACCACAATTTCCCCATTGGACTATAGCAGACTATAGCACTCGCTCACAACAGAGCGCAACATTGGCTGCAACCCGTGTTGCAACCCGTCAGTATGTCTGGCATAAAAATACTTCCTTCAACCCTCGCCGCAGCGCCGTGTACATGCGCCGCGCGCGTTGCTCGCGGTTGAACACCGCAAACAGGGTGGGACCACTGCCCGACATCATGACCGCCGACGCCCCGAGCCTGTACATCGTCTCCTTCAGACGGCTCACTTCGGGATAAAGAGCGGCCGTCACATTCTCCAGGACATTGCCCGAGACCTCGCCGATCCGGACAGCGTCTCCGCCGCGCAACGCTTCGACCATATCATGCACAGACGGGTGCGGCCGCTCCTCATTCATGTCGTACGCATCGTAGATATCGTGCGTCGAAACGGCGAGCGGCGGCTTGGCGAGCACAACCCACAGCGCCGGACGCAAGTCAAGCGGTTCCACGATTTCCCCGCGACCTTTTACAAGCGCGGTGCCGCCGTGCACGCAAAACGGCACGTCAGAGCCGACCGTTGCGCCAATGGCCGCGAGATCGACCGCGCCAAGCCCGATGTTCCACAGGACGTTCAATCCGCGCAGCGTCGCCGCCGCGTCCGACGAGCCCCCCGCCAGCCCGGCCGCGACAGGAATCCGCTTGTCAATCTCAATGGTCACTCCGCGCGTCTCTCCCGCATGCTGTTGCCGCAG
>JAJZZT010000471.1 GCA_021797415.1 Bacillota bacterium | reverse complement strand
CCGACCGTCGTCACTTTCACCGGATAGCTTGCGGACGTACCGTACTGCGACGTGTTCACCACGGTGTGCGTGCCCGTGGCGTCCGTCACCACCACCTTCACATTGGCGGGAAGGACTGTGCCGGATTGCAGGGTGACCTCGATATTCGCCTGCGTCACGATTGTATTGGCCGGCGCACCGCTGCTCACCGTGAGCGTCACAGGCGAACCTGAATTCGCCTGCTGACCGGGCGCGGGCGTCTGGTCGACGACATGGCCGGAGGCGATCGAAAATGAACTGACGCGCTGGATATTATGACCGATCGTGAAACCGTCCGCTTTCAACGCATTTTCCGCCGCGGTCAGCGTCATGTCATGTACGTCCGGCACCGCCGCCGACTGGGAGCCGGAACTGACAACCAGCGTGATGTTCACAGTCGATGTGTTGACTGGGGTTCCGGCCGCCGGCGTGGTGGAGATCACCGCGTCGACCGGAATAGAGTTGCTCGGTTGCAGCGCGATGGAAATATGGGCGGCGGGCATGCCGTAGTCCTCCAGCCTAGACTGCGCCACGCTTGACAGTTGCCCGGACAGTTGCGGAACGGAAAACTGGGAAGCGAGCGCCTTGACCACCAGCGTGATCGTGCGGTCGATCGGCACCGCTCCCGGCCCCTGGCTCTGGCTCTCCACATGGCCGAGCGGGATCTGGGACGAAGTGTTCTGGTCAAATTGTTCCGCGATTCTGTTGGCGGGAAAGCCTTTCGCAATCATGGCAGACCGGGCGGACGCATAGGGCATGCCGACGACGCGGGGAACATTCACGGTCGGCGACTTGACCACGTTAAGAAAAATGTACATCGCGGCGTATGCCGAGGCGCCGACCAGCAAGAGAAACCCGAATACCCATCCGGCCACGATGAGCAGTTTGATCCACCACGGTCGCCTGACGGAATCCTGCTCCTCGGACGCCCCGTCCGCCGGCACGGCGTCCACCGCAGGCTGTTGCACATGCTGCGCTGCGGTTCTTGCGGAGGACAGTCCGCCCGCTCCCGCGGCGACTCCCGCGGCCATGATGGACGGCAGTTCGATGGTCGGACTGTCAGGCGATGCGCCGACGGTTGGGGTGATGAACTTGGGCACGTCCGGCAACAGCAGCGACCGCTCCAGATCCTGGGACAATTCCCGCACTGTCTGATAGCGATCTTTCGGATCCTTCATGAGTGCCTTTAGGACCACATTTTCAACGCTCTGCGGAATGCCGGAAGCCAGTCTCCGCGGCTCAATGAACGGCTCCTGCAGGTGTTTGAGCGCGATGCTGATGGGCGAATCGCCGGAAAACGGCAATTTCCCGGTGAGCATTTCGTACATGACCACGCCGAGCGAATACACGTCCGATTTCGCGTCCGCCACATTGCCGCGCGCCTGCTCCGGAGAAAAGTAGTGGACGGAACCGAGCACGGAAGAACTGTGATGCGTGATTGTATTTGTCGAGATGGCGCGCGCGATGCCAAAGTCGGTCACCTTCACGCGCCCCTGCCTGCTGATGAGGATATTGTGCGGTTTGACATCCCTGTGAATGATGTTGCGTTCATGGGCGTGCGAAAGTGCGTCGGCAATCTGGTGGGCAATCTGCACGGCTTCGCCCACGGGCAGCGGCGCACGCTCGTCGATCACCTGTTTGAGCGTCTTCCCGTCCACGTATTCCATCACAATGTAGTGCGTTTCGTTCTCCTGGCCCACATCGTAGATGTTCACGACATTTGGATGGGAGAGACTTGCGGCCGCCTGGGCCTCGCGTTTAAAACGCCGGATAAATTCGGCGTCTCCCAGGTACTCGGCGCGCAGTGTCTTGATCGACACCGGACGGTGCAACAAGACGTCAAGCCCCCGGTAGACAATGGCCATGCCGCCGCCGCCGATGCGCTCAAGGACTTGATAGCGTCCGCCCAAAATCATCCCGATCAACCGCAGTCCCCCCATTTCGCGTCGCCATCATTGGCAAGGACCGCCACCGTGATATTGTCATAACCACCCGCGTGCAGAGCGGTCGCCACCAACGCCGTCACTTTCTCGGCAAGCGGCCGCTCCTTGCTCAGGCAATCCTTCAACTCCGTTTCGTCGACAAGACTTGTCAACCCGTCCGAACAGACAAGAAACAGATCGCCCGGAGCCCATGGCCATACCCTGCAGTCCACCGCCACATTCGGAAGAGTACCGAGCGAACGGGTCAAAACGTGACGCTGCGGGTGCACGGCGGCTTCCACAGAAGACAACTGGCCGCGGCGGATGAGTTCGTTCACGAGGGAATGATCGTGCGTCAGTTGCGACAGCACGCCATCGGCCGACAGATGGTACGCTCTGCTGTCCCCGACGTGCGCGATGGTCGCCTGATGTTGATCGACCTCGGCCGCGACAATCGTCGTTCCCATTCCCGCGTACGCTTCGACCAGGACGGCCTGCCGATAAATCTCGGCGTTGGCGGACTGGACGGCCTGCGACAGGCGCGCCTGCGCGTCGTCAGCCGAGCCGCCGCGCGCCAGTTCCTCGGTTACCACCCGCAAGGCGAGCGCGCTCGCAACCTCTCCGGCGGCGGACCCCCCCATGCCGTCCGCCACCACGACGATGCACGAGTCCCGGCCCGTCGGCCGCACCATGTAAGCATCCTGATTCAATTTGCGCACGAGGCCAATGTCGGACTTGGCCGCAAATCTCATGTCGTCACCCAGACCTCTCCCCGGAGTGTTCAGCGCGCAACTGGCCGCACGCCGCCGCGATGTCTCCCCCCATTTCCCGGCGGACAGTCGCGGACTGGCCAAGTTTGCAAAGCTCATCGACAAACGCCTGGATTTGCCCATTCGGCGTCCGGACCAGATTGCGCTCGGGAACGTAATTGACCGGAATCAGATTGACATGACAGGGCAGAGGGCGAAGAAGTTCCGCCAGTTTACGCGCATCCTCCACGCTGTCGTTGTGCCCGTGAATCAATGCGTACTCAAAGGAGATCCGCCGACCTGTCACCTTGTAGTAATATTGACACGCTTCCAACAATCTCGCAATGTTGTATGCTTTGTTGACAGGCATCATCCGCGATCGCGTCTCATCATCCGCCGCGTGCAGGGATACCGCCAGCGTAAGT
>JAJZZT010000345.1 GCA_021797415.1 Bacillota bacterium | reverse complement strand
CCGCGTCGGGAAATCCGGCGTCATCCCCCATCTGCGGCCCCGGTTCCATGAACGACGTGAAAAGAATGTTGCCTTCAAGAAACAATTGATGGCCACGCTGTTCAAATGTGGTCACTTCCGTGATTGCCGAGAATTCGCTCACTTCTTCGTATCCGCGCACGGAGTCGATGAAAACCTGCTGATCGACAAACAGTTCAATCGGCCTGCGCCATTCCAGGCTCACCATCACAACCCCCTTCGACCGCGGTCATCGCGCCCGTCTCCCGCAGATTACAAAGACTCAGGCCCGCTCCATCCCTGATCCCGCCGGGCGCACCTCTTTCACACCTTACGTCCCAGAACGGGCAAGTATGCATAGCGAAACGAGGGGACGGCGCCTCGCATACCGCCGGCACGGAAAATTCCCGGCCAAACGGCCGTTGCTCGCGAAAATTTCCCGGTCGAACGGCCGCTTTTCTCGCGGAGTCTGGCCGCCTGAGCAAGGTCGAAGTTTTCCGCGATCGCCAGCACCGCAATCGCCGGCCAGTGGCCGGTACGGCAAGGGATGCGATATGATGGGGATACAAACGGGTGCCACAAGAATGCGAGGGACGGAAATGACTCAGGTTGAACAACTCGTATACGGCTATGTCCGCGCGATGGAACACCTGCGGCAAACAGGCGACGAGGGGTATCGCAAGACATCCGGCATGTTCCGGGAACGGCTGCGCCGCCAGGGCTTCACCGTTCTGGACTGGACGGTCACAAAACAAGAGACGGTGGTGCGTATGAATGCCGGCAACCGCATCACCTCACTCCATCTCCCTGTGCCGGGGGACATGGGATAACGTCCGACGCCTGTGCGCCGCCTGCCATCGCACCTCCGGTTCCGGCCGCAGAGTATCGCCCGGTTGCAAGCCGATGCCGCTGCAACACCCGCGCGCGACTTCCAGCGTCATCGCCGCTTTGCGGCATGCCGCGCTTTTCCACGGCGGCAGTTCTTGCTCAATTTTCAGGATACGAAACTGAGCGTCGAGAAAGACGATATCGATCGCATCGCGCATGAACGACGTGTGCACCGCATGACAGGGCGTCAACAGCAGGCCCCGCCCGGCCTGCGGACGCCGTCCCATCAAACCGGCCAGCCGTTTGAAAAAACTGGCGGCCACCACTATATCTCCGGCGATCAGCACATCATCTTTCCAAATTTCCATTATCCTTCCTCCTTTTTCCGATCCATTCACCGGATGAATATCGCCCGCGCTACAGGGTCACGCCCGACAGCGCCGAAATGATGTGAATCATCGCCGGACCGAGGATGACAAGAAACAGTCCCGGAAAAATGAACAGCACGAGCGGAAAAATAATTTTCACCGGTGCCTTCATGGCCCGTTCCTCCGCCTGTTGGCGCATGCGCCGACGCGCTTCTTCCGCCTGCACCCGCATCACTTGGGCCAGACCCATTCCCAGCCTGTCCGCCTGGATGACCGCGCGCAACCAGGTGCGAAAATCCTCCACCGGAACCCGTTCCGCCGCGTCGCGCAACGCCTCCCGGCGGGATTTCCCGAGCGTCATCTCCGCCAGGGCCTGCCGCAATTCTGTGCACAGCGGCGTTTCGCGCTCACGCACCGCCCGCGCGAGCGCCTGGTCAAACCCGAGACCGGCGTCGACGCTGATCGTCAGGACATCCAGCAAGTTGGGCAATTCACGGCGAATGCGCAGGTGGCGCGATTTGCGCAACTGCCCGAGATAGAAGCCCGGTCCCGCGACGCCGGACAAAAGCGCGACAAGCGCAAGCTCAAAACTCAGAAGCGACGGATGGACGAGCAAAAGTCCGCTGCACAACAGCGGCGTGCCGAAAAGCAGCGCGCTTCTGGCGGCCACCCACCGCCTGATCGCCGCCGGGCGGCGGATGCCCGCCTGGCGCACCTGCGTCTCGACGCGCCGGGCAAATCCAGCAGGAGCCACGCGCGCCGCCCATGCGCCTGTCCGTTTCGCCCACGCGCTAAGCCGCTTCGCAAACCGCTCCGCCCGCCTGTTCTCCTCCTGGGCGGTGATTCGCGCCACCCGTCCTTCAAGCCGCAGGCGATCCCGCAAAACATGCGCCGACAATCCGTACGTCAATCCGAAACAGGCGAGAAACGCAGCCGCCGCGCCCCACACATGAACCGCCCCCCGTCGCTTGACCGCAGTTGCGGCGTATTCAAATCTCAATGCGAACGATTTTGCGAATGATGACGGCGCCCAGCAACTGGCCGACCGCGGCCGTCGCCAGCATGGTCAGTCCGGCCGGACTCGACCACAGCAGGCTCACGTACGACGGGTCAAGCGCGGACAGCACCAGTGTGATGCCGGGCGTGAGCAGAAGGAAAATCCACATCGACATGCGCCCTTGCGCCGTCAGCGAGCGCACTTCTCCCTGAATGCGCATGCGCTCCCGGATGGTGTCGGCGACGATGTCCAGCACCTCGGCCAGATTGCCGCCAATCTGCCGCTGAATGAGCACGGCGTCCACGATCAGGTCGAAATCCTTGCTCTGGACGCGTTCGGCCGCATGGGTCAACGCTTCCTCGACGCCGACGCCAAGTGTCATCTCGCGCAGCACGATGCGAAACTCCGCGGCCATCCTTCCCTTGGTCTCCGTCGTCAGCATGTCGACCGCCTGCAAAAATGAATATCCCGACCGCAACGCGCCCGATGTGATGGTCAACATGTCCGGCAAGGCCGCCTCAAATTCGCCCTTTTGCCGCGCGCGCCGGCGCGCCGCGAACGCGAGGTACGCGCCGCCTGCCAGGACGGTCGCGACCGCAAGCAAAACGGCTGCGCCGCGCAGCACCCATCCCAGCGCGAGAAACGCGGCGAGCGCACCGTACACCCTGCGCTTGGCGGCAAACAGCCGGCTTGCGCCCGCTTTGCGCGCCCCCCGGAGCAGCGCGGCGGCGGGGCCGACCGGCCGCAGACCGGCCGTCTGCGGCGCTATCCGCGTCAAGGGGGCGCCGCCTTCGCCGGACTGCCCCGCCACAGCCTGGTTCACGGCCGCCACGCGGGATTCCATCGCAAGGCGTCGCCTGAAAAATCCCACCAGGACGCCGAAACAGAGCAGAAACGCGGCCACAAACGACACCACCACCGCCATCACCGACCACCCGTTTCCCGGCCGCCG
>JAJZZT010000564.1 GCA_021797415.1 Bacillota bacterium | reverse complement strand
GAAGCAGTACGTGGAATCCCAGGGGTTAAGCAAGCCCAGAACAAAGACAGGTACCAAAAGATAGCCCGCTTGACCCCCTCCTGGCGCTTCGCGCCCAGGAAAGGGAATGCGCGGGCAGTTCGTTCAAGTTTTCGGAACGCGAACTGAATGCTCATCTGGCGGGGATGGCCGGAGGATTTTTGTCAACTCGTCAGACTGAGGCGTTCGCCGCATTGTGGGGTATGGCATATGTGTATGACTTCTTGCTGGAGCGGGGCGTTATTTCCGATCAAGTGCATATCAGCTCGTTGCAGCGGATTGCCCGGTTGAAGAGCAAGATGCGGGACGCTTACCAGGATGAACTTTGGAAGTATGCCTTCGTTGATCGCTGGCCGGCTCCGGATTATGCGGGACGGGAGTCCATACAGACGGAAGACGACGAAGTGGACAATTTGGATTTGAATGACATCGAGGACGAAGATTACGATTACGATACGGACTTCTATGGTCCAGAGAGGAACGGAGAGTTTTCCAACCCGTTCTCAGGGCTGCCTTTGCAAGAGCACACTCGCAGCGACAGCGCCAAAGTGAAGCAAAAGAAGAAAAAAGCACGCAAGGAAGCAAAACAGCAACGCAAGAGAGGCCGTTGAGGATAGGAAGAACGCCGGAGAGGTGTTTGTGGGCTCTTTTCAATTTAAACAGGACAATTGAGCACCCGGCGGCATGGTTGAATGACTGTTGCGGCGGGGCATTGAACGACGAACGAAGGATGAAGCGGTTGAGCGGGTTGTTGAACTGACGAATTGAATTTCTGATTTATGGATGATTGTGGTCTTGCATCGCCGAAGACCATTGTGATATAATCCACCCCGTGTTCAGTAAGTGACATCTTGATTCCGACCGCTTTTTCGTATCCAAATGGCGGATGCAAATCCAGTGATATCAAGCGCCATTCTGTGGACGAATGGGTAGTGAAACCGATCACGGTGGGAGAGCCTGCGCTGAAAGCGCTGGGGTCAAGGTCCAAAACCCCTATTCTCCACCAATGCCTTGGAGCTGTGGTGTAGTGGCCCAACATGCCTGCCTGTCACGCAGGAGACCGCGGGTTCGAATCCCGTCAGCTCCGCCACCAAGGAGATATGGGATAAACTGAATTCTAACAGAGCCTGTTCAAAAAGTGGGCAGGGTTGACCCACGCAGTGCAATGGGACATGGGATAAGGTCCTCATTGCAGGCGCAATGGTTCCACATTTCGTGTCCGAGGCTCTAATCGGACACGAAATGTACTGTAACACGCCTGCCGGAATTAGGTTTATCCCATGTCCCTGAGCGTACGTTTTGGGGTACGTGAGGGAGCATTTCCGGCGATGACGCGGCAATGCGCCGGGAGGTCTGCCCACTTTTTGAATAACCACTAACAGGCGAACGGCAGTGGATATCGCGTTTGACGGAAGTCCCAACCGCGATATCTGGAATCTGATTGCTTGCAGTGAGGGCTTTATCCCATGTTTCCCAGATGATTCGCCTGCCCGTGATCGCAAACGATGGGACGGGACGGAAGGGTCATGGCGAGAACGCGGGGGAATTATCGATATAGACCTGGTTACACGGGAGCTCAGGCGTGCGCCGGGCTCTTTTCCTGTCCGAAATGGGGTTGCAAGCGTGATCCGGTACAAGTTTATCGGCCATTCGAGCGTTCTCGTGGAAATCGAGGGGACGCGCCTCATCACCGATCCGATCGTGTCCAGACGTGCCCTCGTCGTGCCGCGCAGACGCCCCGCCGGCTACGAGGTGGACGATCTCGCCAATATTGATTTTGTGCTTCTGTCGCACGCCCACTGGGACCATCTCGACAAACCGACGCTCAAGAAGATTGCGCGCAGAAGCCGCGCGCGCGTAATCTGTCCGAGCGGGCACATGTCGTTGCTGCGCGATCTCGGCTTTCAGGCGATATTTGAACTGAAGCGGGACCAAGTGTTCGTCTTCGGCGATTTCAATTTCAGTTTAACGCCCGTGAACCACCGCGGTAAGCGCTGGCTTGAGCGCTATCGCCACTCGGCGGGCATTTTTGTCAAAGGGCATGGGCACGCTTTCTGGTTCGCCGGGGATACGGGCTATCGGAACGATTTTTCCAGCGGAATGCAGGGATGCCGCCCGGATGTTGCGTTGATCCCGATCGGGGCCTATGAGCCGCGCGAATGGTTTCACATGATGCACATGGCGCCGGAGGAAGGACTGCAGGCGTTCTTGGATGTGGGCGCCACGTACATGCTCCCGATCCACTGGGGCGCCTTCAAACTGACGCGCGAATCGATCCATGAACCGCCGCGCGTCCTGCGGGAACTCGTCCAGGATCGGACTGATCTGGCGCGGCGCATCTGGTGGCTTGAGCCTGGCGAACAGCGGGAATTTGCGCCGGATGGCGCCGCGCCGCCGCGACCGGACGGGACGGTTACCACAGGCATGCACCGCGCACCCCGCGCCGCGGATCCAGAATCGTTAAAGACGTGAGAAAGATGCGGTGCGAAGGAAATGGAAACAAGGCGCCGTAAAATCTTGGCGAGCAGGTGCCGCAAAACCTTGACGTTCGGACTGGATACCCGGTGTGCGCCGAGTAATCCATGTTATAATGGTGTGTACTGTTACTCGCCAGAGGTAAAGTCCGGATCATGTTTTATCGGCGCAGATTCTGTCGGGGTGGCGGAACAGGCAGACGCAGAGCACTTAAAATGCTCTATCCGTATGGGTGTGTGGGTTCGAGTCCCATCCCCGACATCCAGGTACTCGTACAAAAAACGGCTTGACACAGAGGCTCAATATCTCTAATCTGGAACTAGAATTAATCGGTAACAAATGATTTCCTTGGACGCCGGGGAGACTCGCCTGTGAATTCAGCGCTGACTCGACCGCTTGTGACGTTGTACTTCGCGCGTCTCGTTTCATTGGTTGGCGACCGTGTGTACCTGATCGCGCTGACGATCTATCTTGCGGGTCAAAATGGTGAATACCTTGCCGTTTTGTGGTTGTCGCAGCTTGCGTTGCCGATCGTGACGGGTTTTTTTGAGGGTACCGTGATCGACCGCCTGGGCTATCGACGCACCGCCGTGATCGCAGATATTGTCAATGCCGCGGCGACGGCGGCGATGCCGTTCGTGTTGCACCGG
>JAJZZT010000037.1 GCA_021797415.1 Bacillota bacterium | reverse complement strand
GAAGATTTCCCGAAACAGGCGCAACGGTCGAGTGCTCTCACGCAGGTGGGAATGGACCGGCAGGGAGTGCGGAATGTCGTATCCCACCCACACGCTCGTGGTCATGCGCGGCGTGAAGCCGACGAACCATGCGTCTTTGTTGTCGTCTGTAGTTCCGGTCTTGCCCGCGAGGTCCATCCGGTTGGCCAGGGGGGCCAGCAGATGCGCCGTACCGTAGGGGCTGGTGATGACGGACTGGAGCATGCGCGTCGTGAGATAAGCGACAGTCGGCGAGAAGACGCGGCGCAGACGGTGTCGCCCTGTATAGATCACCCTGCCGCCTGAATCTTCAATATGGTCGATCAGCGTCGCCGGGGCGTACAGGCCGTCGCCGGGGAGTGCCGCGTACGCCTGCGCGAGTTCCAGCGGGCTCACGCCGCCCCGGATGCCGCCGATGGCCAGACCAAGGCTCTGCGCGTCCTCTTGGCCGATCCCGTCAAGTCCGAGCGACCAGGCGTATTCGGCCGCTGTCCGCGTGCCGAGTTCGCTCAGGACCGTGATGGCCGGACCGTTGAACGATTGCATCAGCGCGTCGCGCACGGTCATCAGTCCGTGGAAGTGTCCGTCCCAGTTTTGCGGGAACCAGTCGTGTGACGGCGCATTCGGATCATAATAGTGGCGCGGTTCATCGTCGACGATCGAAGCGGGCATGAGCAATCCTCGCTCCAGCGCGGGCGCGTAGACGATGAGCGGTTTTAAGGTGGACCCGGGCTGTCTTCGCATGACAGTGTGATCCACTTCGTTGCGGCTGAAATTGCGGCCGCCGCCCAGCGCCAGGATGCGCCGCGTCTGGTTGTCCAGCACCACCACAGCGGCTTCTTCGTCTGCGCCGCGTACGAAGTGCGGTCCCGAACGGTCTATGTAAACGTACGACTCCGGCGGAGCAAAGGATTGCGGGTCGGCGAGCAAGGCCGTCACACGAGCCTCCAGACGGGGATCGATCGACGTGTAGATGCGGTAGCCGCCTGTTTGCAGTTCCTCTCTGGCCTGCAACTCCGGTATGTTGAGGCCCCGCGCGATCAAAGCGGGCGCGATGCGGCTTACCGCCTCCGCGATGTACGGTGTGCCGCTCTCATACGGCGCGAGCAAAATGGGACTTGTCGCAAGCTCTGCGAGAACAGGCTCGGCGCGTGCGATGCGGTAGTCCCGCGTGTCGAGCAGACCGATATCCCGCATGCGGGACAGGATCCAGCGCTGGCGCGCAAGCGCGTTTTGCGGATGCCGCCAGGGAGAGAGTGCGGCTGGGTTGTTCGGCAAAGCCGCAAGCAGCGCCGCCTGGGCGGTCGTCAGGGCGTTCGCGTGCACGCCGAACGTGTGCAGGGCCGCGCTTTCTACCCCGTACACCTGTACGCCGCGCATGCGCCCGAAATAGAGGGCGTTCATGTACTCAAGCAGGATCTGGTCTTTTGTCTGCCGCCGTTCCAACAGAATGGCGAGGATCATTTCCTGTATCTTGCGGCGCCATGTCCGCTCCTGGCGCGGGAACATGGCGAGTTTCACCGTCTGTTGCGTGATGGTGGAGGCGCCGCTCCTGATGGCGCGATGCCGGAGATCGCTCCATGCGGAACGCGCGATCGCGGAAGGATCGATGCCGAAATGACGGTAGAAATCCTTGTCCTCCGCCGCGATCAGCGCGTTTGGCGCGTTCTTGCCGGCGTCGGCCAGATGGCTGAGCGGTCTTCTGTCGCCTTCGGACGCGAAACGCCCGATCAGGTTGCCCGCGCCGTCAAACACGAGAGAAGCCGCCGACAGGTTTGTGAATGCCGACAGGTCCAGCGCGGGCAGGCTGCGCGCAAAAGAAGTCAGCGCGCCGAGCGCCCCGCCGAGCGTGAGCGCCAGCATGGCCATGGCGGTTGCAAGCATACAGCCTGCCCGGCGCCGGCGGCGCCTGTCTGCGCGCAACCGCCTGCCGCGCACGGGCGGCGGATGGTCCGGGCTATGCGGTTGCGCGGACGCGCGGCGCCGTCTCATGGGCTGTGCAACCTCCCACTCGCCTGCCGAAATCAGGATATCACAGGGTTGATCCCATGATTTTTTAGTGTTCCGTTTCGCGCAGGCCGTATGCCCGACGGGACAATTTGCCAGAAAAACGCGGACGGACAAATGGCGGGTCAATTATCGGGCGTTTGACAAGAACGGCGTCGTTTGACAATCGTGCGGCCGAATCGCTACAATAGCGACCAACAGTGGTGTTGAACACCGCCAGTAACCGTCAGCGGGACGGGCAGAGAGCCGGCGCATGGTGCGAGCCGGCCGGCGCGGACGGCGAATGTACACGGTGGGAGCCAAGCGTCGCCGGGCGCCGGCAGGTTGCCGTTATCGACCGCATGAGTGGGCCGCGCGGAGGATGTGGGTGCATCCTGACAGCCGGGGCGGCCAATGAGGGTGGTACCGCGAGTGAACCTCGTCCCTTTTGGGGGCGGGGTTTTTCCTTGCGCGGGGAGACGTCCGGCAGCGCGCGAAGACGGGAGGAGTGACAATGGAAGGAGTGGCACAGGTGTCGGTTGAACAGGAAGTGCGGCGCCAGCTCGCGGTGATCCGCCGCGGTGTGGTCGAAATCATTCCGGAAGAGGAACTGGTGGACAAACTGCGGCGCAGCATCGCGGAGAACCGGCCGCTCAAGGTCAAATTGGGGCTTGACCCGACGGCGCCGGACATTCACCTCGGCCACACGGTGGTGCTGGAAAAATTGCGCCAGTTCCAGCAACTCGGCCATGTCGTGCAACTGGTGATCGGCGATTTCACGGGACGCATCGGCGACCCCACGGACAAGTCGGAAACGCGCCGCCAGCTTTCGCCCGAGCAGGTGCGGGAGAACGCGCGCACGTACCAGGAGCAGATTTTCAAGGTCGTGGACCCGGATAAGACGGAGGTGCGCTTTAACTCGGAGTGGCTCTCGCCGCTGGATTTTGCGGATGTGATCCGGCTGGCCGCGACGATGACGGTGGCCCGGATGCTTGAGCGCGACGACTTCAAGAAGCGCTTTGCCGCGGGCGCGCCGATCAGCATCCACGAGTTCTTCTATCCGCTGATGCAGGGGTACGATTCGGTCGCCCTGGAGACGGACGTGGAACTCGGCGGGACGGACCAGACGTTCAATCTGCTG
>JAJZZT010000457.1 GCA_021797415.1 Bacillota bacterium | reverse complement strand
GGAGTCCACACTTTTCCCGTTCAAGTGCAAAAATCCCGTCTGCGTGAGAGCCGCCGCCATCTTGTGCGCACTCTGCACAACCATATCCGCGCCCGCCTGCACGGCGGATGTGGGGAGATCCGGATGAAACGGGAGATGGACGCCGTGCGCTTCATCCACGAGCACAATAAGTCCCGCCTCATGCGCCATGGCGACAAGCGCCTGCACGTCCGATGCCACGCCCTCGTACGTCGGACTGGTCACGATGAGCGCTTTGGCGTCCGGATGGCGCTGCAAGGCCGCCTGCAACTGACCGGCCTGCAACGGCCCCCACAGGGACAATCCAGCAGTGGAACGCACGGGCGGCGGCGTCAGGACAACCACTTTTGCGCGCGCCAGTTCCAATGCGCTCCATACCGAGTGATGCGCGTTCCTGACGACCAGCACCAGATCTTCCGCTCCAACCGTGGCCAGGATTGCCGCCAGATTGCCCGCGGTGCTCCCGCCAACCAGAAAATGCGTCGCGTCACAGCCGAAAGCCGCCGCCGCAAGCGCCTGCGCCTCCGCAATGGGACCGCTCGGCGCATACAGATCATCCAGCCCGGGCAATTCCGTCGCATCCCACGCCGCAAACGGCCCCGCCAGGTGCGCCACCGCTTCCGGCAGGGCCCGGCCCTGTTTGTGCCCCGGCGTGTGCAGCGACACGCGCTCCTTCTGCTGATACCGCGTGAGCGCCTCTACAATCGGCATTTTCTCCTGTTTCATAGCGGCTCCCCAGACCTGTAGCGCTTTGTCTCCTTCGCATGTACATTCGCTTTTGCACCGGAAAATCCTGCCTCACGGCGGTGGCTTGCCTGCCGAAATCCGGTTTATCACATGTCGCTATTTCAGATCGATGTACACCCGGGTTCAGACGCATCGGTTCCGCCGGACATCAGGTCCTTCCAGATGCCGCGCAGGCGCATGACAAAAAATTCGTACAGCTCATCGTCCGCTTCTGTTTCGATCATTTCTCTCTCGCAGTCTGCGCAGATAAACTGCGAGAGGATGCGTATTCCTTCCACAGTCTGGCGCTCGCATACCGCGCAGACCGGAGTCATCTGCTCCTCCATCGCCGCTCACTTTCCCTGTGTATTCAAGTTGGGCGGCTGCAACCGCACAACTGTGAACACGTCTCCAGTTTTGTCTAGCAATCAGTATACCTCTCTAGCGCGGCACTTATACGAGCCTGTTCAAAAAGGGGGCAGGCAAGACCCGCGCAAAAATCGGCCCAAGTACCCCATTCTATGCCTGCGGCCAAACGCCGGTGACGCCGCGGCGCAGTGCATTTTCATCCTTCCGCGGGTGGCGCGCCGGCGCCATGGAAGTCTATACTGAAACAGGCGATCCGCCTTGCGCACGTTTCCCGGCGGACGGGGGGGCTGTGTATTGGCCGGTGATTCAAAAGGGAGATTCACGCGGGGCGCCACCTCCATGGTGGCTTCCGTTTTTATCGCAAAATTGCTCGGCATCCTGTTTGTCGTACCCCTGCAAAATCTGATCGGTACATACGCGCTCGGTTTATATCAACTTGTGTATCCACTTTATAACATCATGCTCACACTGACCACCGCGGGCTTCCCGCTCGCGCTCTCCAAAACGATCAGCCACTTTGCCGCGCGCGGTGAATACCGCAAGGCCACCGCCACCTACTCCATCGTGGGCAGGACGCTCGCCCTGTCGGGTGTTGTCGGCTTCTTCATCATGTGGTTTGCGGGTCCGCTCTTTCTCGCCGGGACAGCGGCCGGTCCGGCGTCCGTGCGCCTTGCCGTGCCCGCCGTGCGTGCGCTCGCTCCGGCGCTGCTCATTCTGCCCCTGATGAGTGCGCAGCGCGGCTATCTCCAGGGCAACCTGCGGCTTGAACCGTCCGGCAGCTCACAGGTGCTGGAACAATTTGTGCGTGTGGGCGTTGTCCTGCTCGGACTGATCGTCGCCGTGCGCCTCGGTGCGGGGCCCTCCACCACCGCCGCCATCGCGACCTTCGGCGCCACGGCGGGCGCCGTCGCCGCGTTCGTCTTTTTGTTGCATGCCGTCCGCCGGCTGCGGCGGGAGCTTGCGCGAAAATCGCGCTACGCGCCTGTGCCGCAACTGAGGCCGGGATATGTGCTGCCGCAACTGTTCATTTATTCGCTGCCAATCGCGCTCGGCACTTTGGTTCTGCCGATTTCACAGAGCATCGACGCCTGGACGGTCACGAGAGAACTGCGGTCCGCCGGGACGAGTGCCGTCGCAGCAATCGCACTGTACGCCATCTACAGCGGAGAGGCCCTGCGGCTCATGCAGGTCCCGCTGTCGTTTGCCACGGCGATCGGCGCCTCTGTCATGCCGGCGGTGACGGAGGCGGTGACACTGCACGACAGCGCGCTCGCGCACCGGCGTTTGCTGGCCGCGCTGCGCATGACCGCATTCGTGACGCTGCCGGCGGCCGTCTCTCTGGCGGCCCTGGCCCGCCCGATCGACATCGCTCTGTTTCAGCAGCCAAACGGCGTGCAGGTGATCGCCATCGCGGCGATCATCAGCGTCTTTAGCGCGCTCGAACTCGTTTCGACGTATATCTTGCAGGGCTACAACACATTTTATCGTCCTGTCTGGCACATGGCGGCCGGCGCCGCCGTAAAACTCGGCGGCAACCTGCTGTTCATCCCGCTCGTCGGCATCAACGGCGCCGCTCTCGGCAGCGTGTGTGGCTACGCGTTCTCGTCGTGGCTGAACATGCTGAGCCTGCGGCGCATCGCCCGCACACAAGTCACATTTCTCACCGCCGCCTGGCGTCCGCTCGCCGCCGCGGTCACGGCCGGCCTGATCATGTACATGATCAATCGCCTGTACGTGATTGTCAGTCTCAATCGGCACGCACCCGATTCACGCAGTCTCGCGCTGCTGTGCATCCTGGTCGCGGGCGCCGTCGGCGCGCCTCTGTACCTGGGCGCCGCGCTCTGGATACGGGCCGTCACGAGAGAGGAACTCGCCGCTCTGCCCGTGCTCGGGCGCCTGGCAAGGCGAGCGCAAAAGCCGGTTTAATGCGGGGAGCATCCCGCAACGCATCAGAGCATCCACCGCTGCAACACGGCCAAAGCCGCAACTCCGGGAAGGCCCAGCACACTCGCGACGCCTGCGGAAGCCAAGTTCAGCGGCACA
>JAJZZT010000461.1 GCA_021797415.1 Bacillota bacterium | reverse complement strand
ATTGCGGGCTACCGCAGTGACCATGGAACCGGAATTGCCCGATGTCACAGGCGACAGACTGATCTCGGCCTGCAGCCATTCGCCGGATTCCCCCGCATGCGCGCAGCGCACCTCAAATGGCGCAGGGGTGCGCATCGCAACCGCCTCTTGCAGCGCCTCCTCCAGTGCGCGGCGATCATCCTGGTGGATGAAATCCATCAGCGGATGTCCCGCGCACCGGGTTCCCACCCGGCTGAACGCCGTGCGGTCCGACGGCGATGCGTACTGCACGACACCCGCAGAATTCAGCAGCAGGATCAGATCCGACGCGTTCTCCGCAATCAGGCGATACTTGCGCTCCGCGTCGCGCCGCTGTTCATCGGCCCGCGAGTATGCCTCCGAAAGCAGGATGAGCACGACCATGATCACCGCCAGATAGAGCGCATCCAGAATGAGGCCGGACACCGTGCGGTGCGCGAGCAGACGCACCAGCATCGCGGAGAAAACAGGAACGGCGACCACGACAACGCGTATGTGCCGCCACAGTTCCACAAAACTGTAGGACGGACTGAGCGACTTTTGGATGCCGGCTAAAGCCAGCATATTGGTCAGACCAAACGCGGCCACACTGCACACGATGGACAACACGCCCTGCGGAAGCCATAGGTGGACCGTATCGGCGACGACGATGCTGAAACTGTACAGACCGCAGGTGGAGATGATGCGGTAGATGCGCGCGCGCTGCTTTTGACGCAGATAGAAGACGAACCCGGTTGTGACGGCGGACAGGCAGACGACCAGGACCGCGTCGCGAAAGCCGAACCGGATGAGGATAAAGAAAAAACCGATCTCCCCCGGACTGTACACCACACCGTCCGGCAGTTTGATCGGAAGCAGGCTGAAGACGACCGTAAGGATGAGAACCGTGCCGATATACGCCCAGGGTTGAGAATGGGTGAGAGCGTTTGCAGCTTCCGTCAAGGCCAACAGTCCAAGCGCAAAAAAGATAGCGGTAAAGCCGTTGATGTCGCGCTTCATTCATGTGAACCTCGCTTGGCAGAACTCGCGTACAGAAACCATACCAGTCCCGCGCCGACCAGCAGGTCGCCCGGACTTAACACAAAGTGAAAAAACGGAATCCAGTCGCCCAGCCACCAGAATGCGGACGGGCGCATGAACTGGTGGCGCGAACTTGCGAGAAACGCGCCTGTGCTCACGGACAGTCCGGCCATTCGCATGGCCGCGGATGAGACAGGCATGAGCCCGCCGTACAAAAGCAACGCCAGAAAGTTGACAAGCGCTCCTGTCAGGATCGGCACAACGCCTGCCATTTTGTGGTTGGCCCACAGACCGAACAGAATGGGGACAAAGGCCAATTCTAATAATACAGGATTTCTTCCCCATCTGAAAGCCGTTCCGGCCGCAAGAAGCACCTGCGCGGCAAATCCCCCCAGAAGGAGAGCGGGCCACCGGAAGCGGACAGCCAAAACGGACCGTGGATTATGCCCGGGCAGGAGGGCCAACGCTAGACCGAACAGGATGAAATACGGCGCTACAACCACCCCCTCCCGCGCACAGAAAAGGGCCGCAAACGGCGGATCGCGCCACTTGCGGCCTCGCGCTCAGAACCACGGTTTTTCGATGATCGTTGCCAGCACCATCGCGGCAACCACGGCCAAGGTCATCAACTGCTGTTTTTTCAACACGCAGATCTTCCTTTCCGCAATGTATTTGGCGATCCGCACCATCCCAGCAGCGTCTCCGACCCCAAACGTGCGGCGCTATAATCAAGGAATAGTCCACCGCACATCATCTGTCGGAACAACTATCTTACGGCGATTGCGCAAGCGCCACGATAAACTTGTACAAGCAAAGTATATCAAATCTTTCGTCAAATTTCTACAAATTTCTACAATAAATTTTTCCACATACGTATCATAGGATCGGCAGATCGTACGCATCAAATCTCTGACGGCGCGCCGAGGGTCGAATAGCGATTTTCAAACAGGGTTTCCTCGTGGGAATTGATCAGGCGGGAACCGATTTTTCACTCTTGACTCGCATCTGGACTCGCGGAATTTGACATTTCTCTTTCCCCGGGGGGCATATTCGGAAGATGACCAGCCTCATTCAGGGGTGAATTTTATGCGCATCACGCGGCGACAGGTACAGATCGCACTCGGTCTGTTGTGGTTTGCCGATGGTGTATTCCAACTAAAACCCGCCATGTTCACGCACCAGTTTCTCAGCGCCGTCATCCTGCCGACCGCCCAAATGCAGCCATACTGGATCGCGCAGAGCGTGCTGTTCGGCGCCCATCTCATTGAGCCGGATGTCGCGTTGTGGAATGTGCTATTCGCAAGCATCCAGTTTTTGATCGGCGTGATGCTGCTGGCCAATATCCGCGTCCGCCTCGCGTTGCTCATCTCTTTTGCCTGGTCCATCATCGTCTGGTGCTTTGGCGAAGGATTCGGACAACTGTGGATAGGTTCGGCGACGCTATTGACAGGGGCGCCCGGCGCCGTTTTGCTCTACGCGCTCGTCGGCTGTACGATATACCCTTGGCCCACCGCAGACAGGACCGGCATCCACACCGTCTTGGCGCGCCGCGCGCTGGCGGTGTTATGGATCATGGGCGCCATTTTGCAACTGCAACCCGCTTATCTGGAGGGCGGCATCTGGCGGCAGGCAGTGACTGTGCCGGTGCTGGCCAGCATACTGGCGGTTCACCCGGGTGGCCGTCACTCTTGTTCTGGCCACACTTCAAGGCATGACGGGCCTGCTGCTGCTCTTTGACATCAGCGCGTTGCCCGCCAGCATTTTGTCATTGATCATGTCCGCGCTTTTTTGGTGGATAGGCCAATCTTTCGGTCAACCGCTGTTTCCCACGTCAACCGATTTCAATTCGGGTCTGCTCATGATTCTTCTCAGCCTGATCTCGTTTCGCCCGGATGAAGCGGGGTCGCATCAGGACAGGATCGCATGACCTCAGAATGAGTCCGGACCTCATTGACCATAATCGCCAAACCGCTTCACGAAAGATCGGCTCCGGTGGACGGAAAGGAAATGGCGGAGGTCGGCGTCAGCAGACGGAATGCGACAGGAAGTGTCAATATCATGACAGTGGCCGCTGCGATGAAAATTGTGCGAATAGGAAGATAGGGGAGCAACAGCGCCC
>JAJZZT010000153.1 GCA_021797415.1 Bacillota bacterium | reverse complement strand
GCGGGACAGCGTACCTTGACAGCCTCAACCCGCAACATACATGGTAGAGATTGCATGGAGGTGGTGAGACGCTATCGAACGGCGAGGGGCTTGACAAAAGAGTTTACACAAAACTATTGACAGACCCTTCCCGACTGGTGTTACGTTCGCTGAAACGATTGAAGCATGTTGGTATCCTACTATACCCAGAATCAATCCCATAACAACAATCGCCGCTGCTGTTAATTCTACTTTACGTTTCATGATCTGCACCCCCGGAAAGACGGAATCTACATGCATCCAATTTTATCCATCACGAACCACTCCGCTCTGCACCACCAACACGTATCCACTCCCCCGAACCGTGCGAATCAGCTTCGGCGCCCGGTAGTCCAGCTCGATTCTTCTGCGCAACCGCAGAATTTGGACGTTAAAATTTTCTCTTGTGCCGGTATGCTTGTCACCCCACACGCATCTCATGATCGTTTCGGCGCTCACGATTTCCCCCATGCGCTCAAGCAGGCATTCCAGAATCCGATACTGGATATCGGTCAGTCGATAGATGTGTCCGCGCCGGATGACACTGTGACTGTCCGGGTCAAATATGCAAGTCGGCGACAGATGAACGGCTTCGCGCATTGCGTTAACTGACCGCCCCCCTGATCATCTGCATGGGCGCTCGCAGCACCCGATCCTCCGGGGAGTATCGTTGGCAGACATCCACCCCGCGCTCCTCCAGCCGCGCGATCATCTCCTCCCGCGCCGCCCAGGGGATCGTCGCCAGCTCCTCCTGCGCCCAGCCAAAGCCCCGAATGGCTACATTGACGTTCTCCTCGGGCCACCAGTACAGGATGCGCGATACCGTCAAGTCCGTCTTCTCAACGCAGATTCCTGCGCGTACAAACTCCATCTCTATCGCAGAGGCTGGAACAAAGAAGGTCTTCGGTTCTCTGCGTCCATTTTGTTTCGCCAGTTCGATCAAGGGCGCCATCCAGTCCACAAAAAACGGCGCGTCCATTCCGGCCGGCAGGAGGTTGAACCCACTGACACTCCCACCGTCGCGGGTGACGCGCCGCATCTCCGCGAGCGCCTTTTGCACATCCGTCAAATGCAAAAAGGCGGCTCCGATCACCGCGTCAAACGATCCGCCCGCAAACGGAAGGGCTTCCGCACTGGCTTTCACGAAGTTCACCCAGGGACGCGGGCTCTCCTGCAGCTTCCGCCTTGCCCGCGCCAGCATCCCCATGGATGGGTCCACGGCGGTCAGGCTGCCCGTCGGCCCGATCCGGTCCGCCAGCCCTCCGTCGATCGTCAGCAAGCCGTCTCCGCATCCGACCTCCAGCACGCGCATGCCCGGTTCAATCCCCGCCCAGTCCATGAACGCCGCCCGCTGCGGGATCCAGTCCGGCGCCATTTTATGCACCGTCTCCTCCAGGACGATCGCCGAATTGAAGCGCGAGACGTGCAGATGCCGCACGCGCTGATCGAGATACCCGGATTGCTCCAGCACATTCGTGATCTCCCGCAGGCTGGCCTGGCCCTGCCCGGTCAGAGACACGACGCGCCGTCCGCCGGCCATCCGGATGGCCAGGTTCCCCGTCAGGACGCCGATGATCAATTCATCCTGAAGGGAGTAATCGACCCACGGGCGATGCAGATGGCCCAAAATGAACTCCCGTTCCGGCATGTCCTTGTAATAGGCGACCGCCTGGTAGTTTTCGTAGCGCGTCGCCATCACGTATACTTCCACAAGTGCGGGCAAGCCGTGTTGCTGATAGAACGCGCGCATGCGCTGCAAGGCCTGGTCGGCAAGGTCAAAGGTGACTTCCGGCGTTCCCGTCTCCTCGTGCGCGATCCACACCGCCGTCGACGCGGCGATTTCATACAGGGCCGTCCGGGGAATGCGGTCGGGAACCGGCAGGCTTTCGCCGAACGTCTCCGTCTGCATCTGTTCTGTCCACTGCAGATCGCTGATCGATTGGGCCTGTCCGTCCAGGTACTCAAAGATGTCATCGTCAAAGCGCGACCGTTTGCCCACGCCGGCGAGCCAGGGACTCACCAGTAACCCGGCGTCCATAAAGTTCCTGATCTTTTTAACGATCATGGCAACAAACCAATCCTTTCCACGCATCTGACACCCCCTTCAAGATACCTCCATTCCCTAACATTATCAACCAATCAATCCCCCGCACGCCATTCAATTCTTACACCAAACAATCCCCCGCACGCCATTCAATTTCCATATACCACGACCGCATTCGGGTCGGAACCCGGCTGTACCATCGAATTGCCCGTGGCCAGCGTGCGGCTGACCTGCGCGCCCCATCCCAGATGGCCCGCGGGATAATCGACCTGCACCTGGCCATAGCCCTGGCTCCCGCCCAGCACCGTCACCTGATAGCCGGCCGCCTTCAGCAAATGCACCGTGTTCGGCCCCCCATACACGTCCACATGGATCTGGCCGGCCGGCGAAAACGGCAGCCCCGTCCAGACACCGGTGGAACCGAACGGCTTCAGCCGCGCAAAGTCCCTCTGCGGATCGATCACATCATAGTACGCGCCGGTGATATAGCCCTCCTGATTGAATCCTTGCAAAGGAGCGCCCGCCAGTTCCATCGAATCCCCGACATCGGCGAGATTGACGTGGGTGACCGTGGCGCCCCGCGCCGCACGCGCCACCTTTACGAGTTCCGAGGGAGACATGTTGGTCACGACATCGTTCATCCACGTCGCGATGAGCGCGCCGATATGACTGAAATCGTTCGAACGGTTCAACAGCTTTTTCTGCAGGGCCTGCAACACCTGCGCCTGGTAGTTGTTGCGCATGAAATCATTGGTTCCCGCGCTGCTCGCCGTATTTTGGCGGATGCGCACGAAGGACAGAGCCTGCTGGCCGTTCAGTGTCTGCCATCCCTTATTCAGGTTCGCATGGCTGTGCAACGGGTCGTACATCTTTCCCGGAACGTAGACGCGCACGCCGCCAACCGCATTGATGGCGTCCACGAAACCCTTGAAATCGGTCACGATCCAGTCCCTGATCGGCATGCCGGTAAACTTTTCGACACTCTGCACGGTCAGTTGGGCCGCCTGGTTCGGCTGCATCTGCGCGCCGATGAAAAACAGCGTCTTGATCTTCGGGATCGGATCGTTGTATTGCGGTTGCGCGAACAGCAGGTCGCGCGGAATC
>JAJZZT010000506.1 GCA_021797415.1 Bacillota bacterium | reverse complement strand
TCACCGTGACGGCGGACAATAGGCTCGTCGACGCAAGCATACCACGTCAGGGGAGAGTGATCGTCATGGCGAGCGGATTCACACAGATCATCAAGGGAGCGCACAAGGCGCTGGACGATATGAAGTACGAGATCGCCGCCGAACTCGGGTTGCCTGTTTTTCAAGGAAGCGAGGACTACTGGGGACAGATCACGACCAAAGACGCGGGAACGGTCGGCGGCCAGTTGACCAGAAAACTCGTCGCCTTCGGCGAACTCGCGTTGTCGCAGCAAAATCCGCAGTAACCCGCATCGCGCACACGTCCAAGGGGAACAGTGATAAAGTCCGCAAGGGGAACATGGGATATATCCACTACACACTCGGTCTATCCCATGTCCCATTGCACTGCGCGGGTCAACCCTGCCCACTTTTTGAACAGGCTCTCATATATCGTGCGCCGTTCGCGCCCTGCGACATTCGCCGTTCGTTGACACCCGTGGCGGTCTGTACTAGAGTGGTTGCTATGGCGACGGCATTCTTCGCGTTCGTCATATCCTTATATCTTCATCTGGGGAGGCGGCTCGATGACGGCACGACGGCGGCTTTTTACTTCAGAATCGGTGACCGAGGGTCATCCCGATAAAATTTGCGACCAGATATCCGATGCGTTGCTGGATGCCTTTCTCTCAAAAGACGCTTATTCCCGCGTGGCGTGTGAAACGTCAGTGACGACGGGGCTCGTCCTCGTGGCGGGCGAGGTGACGACAGAGGCTTACGTGGATATTCCCCGGGTCGTGCGGGAAACCATAAGGGAACTGGGCTATACGCGGGCGAAGTTCGGGTTCGACGCCGATACGTGCGCGGTGATCACCTCGATTGACGAACAGTCCACCGATATTGCGGTGGGCGTGAACAAAGCGCTTGAGGCGCGGCGCGGCGACATGACGGAGGACGAGGAGATTGAATCGATCGGCGCCGGCGACCAGGGGCTGATGTTCGGCTTTGCCTGCAATGAAACCAAAGAGATGATGCCGCTGCCGATCTCTCTTGCGCACCGGCTCGCGCGCCGCCTGTCGCAGGTGCGCAAGGATCGCCTGGTCAGCTACCTGCGGCCGGACGGAAAGACGCAGGTCACCGTGGAGTACGAAGGGAACCGTCCTGTGCGCGTAGACACCATCGTGATCTCGACGCAGCACCATCCGCTGGTGGATCAGGAAACGATCGAGCGCGACCTGAAACGGTTGGTGGTCGAAGCTGTGGTTCCCAAGGAGTTGCTGGACGGAAACACGAAGTATTTCATCAATCCCACGGGACGATTCGTGATCGGCGGTCCGCAGGGAGACGCGGGGCTGACGGGCCGCAAGATCATCGTCGACACGTACGGCGGTTATGCGCGGCACGGCGGCGGGGCGTTTTCCGGCAAGGATCCGACCAAGGTGGACCGTTCGGCGGCGTACGCGGCGCGCTATGTCGCGAAGAACATCGTGGCGGCCGGCCTGGCCGACCGCTGCGAAGTGCAGATCGCGTACGCGATTGGCGTGGCCCGCCCCGTCTCAGTGGCGGTCGATACGTTCGGAACCGGAACGATCGGCGACGATGCGATCGAGCGGCTGGTGCTGCGCCACTTTGACCTGCGTCCGGCGGGAATCATCAAGGCGCTTGATCTGCGCCGGCCCATTTATCGTCAGACGGCGGCGTACGGGCATTTTGGCCGGGACGATCTGGATTTGCCGTGGGAACGCACGGATCGCGCCGGGTTGTTGCGCAAAGAAGCGGACCTCCTGGTGAATGTCTAGGGGACATTTGAACAACCTCTATAGCACAATGAGTTCGCTACCCCCATAAAAACGGGTGCGCGTGCGAACCCTTACAAAGAACACCCTAACCCCGTTTGGGGCGTGCCACTTGCAGGAGCGGCGCGCCCTCTTTTTTTGCAAATTCACTGTTTCTAATTAGGAAGTGATGGTAAAATAACGATAGAGAATTTGCTTTGTCTTTCGGAAAGTTTTTGCTGCCCCACACATCACGGGTGAATCACACGCATTGCCGGCATGGCATACACTGGTTCCACTTTAGCGGTCTCATGGCGCGGGAGGAGCGGTGGTCGTGCTATTGCCGGTCGTCGTGGTGGGTTTTGCTGTCTACGGTCTCATAACGCTGGTTTGGCAGATGTGGCATCGGTTGAGGGAACAAAAGTCCCATGCGGGGGTGCCGGCGGTCATTGTCGTGGTGGATCACGCGGGTGATTGGATCGAGTGGTTCGTCCGCAAGCTGTCGCTCGAAATGTTTTCGCTGGCACATGGGCCTATCGAGGTGCTGATCGTCGACAAAAGCGCCTCGGAGGAGATCGCCTTTATTGTCACCAGACTCCAGCGTTCCTATCGTTTCATCACATATGTCCCCAGTTCAGAGCAGCGTTGCTGGACGGACGTGGCGGCTTTGCTGGAGACCGCCAAACGTTCGCAGGCGCTCTTTGTCGAACTGGAGGACGAGACAGATGTGCGTCGCGCCATTCGGATGATTGCTCAATTGGCGCCTTGAATGCGGGGGAGGATGTTGGATGGCGGCACAGCGCGTCCACGCGAAGTATTTTGCCATCGCGGTGTTTCTTTCCAGTTTGGCCGCTGTGATGCTGATCGGGTGGGTTGTGCAGCATCCGCCGCAATGGCCGGTGTCGGGAACGCCCCGCTGGCTGTTGCTTGCCTACACGCTGCTGCTGCTGGTCGCGTGGACCTTCCCGGTGCGCTTGGACGAACAGTGGTTTTCCGTGGCGCTTGGAATCACCATCCCGCTGTTTCTTCAGTTTGGTGTTGTGCTGACCGTGGTGCTGTCCTTTGTCTCATGGTTCGTCAGCCAACTGATCGTCGGCAGGCGGCTGAACGGTTTTCGTGTGCTCATGAACTTCGCCGTCTACACCTTGATGATCTTTTTTAGCGCGCTCGCGTTTCATGTCGCGGGCGGCGTGTTGATACGGAATGGCTGGACCCTGTCCCTCGACAGGATCGTGTGGCCTGTGAGCGTCTTTTTTGTGGTTGCCAATGCGGTGAACTATCTGTTGACGCGCGGCCTGCTGTACGTGGTGGGGGGCGTCCCGCAGAGTCTTTCCCCGCTCGGCATGCTGTGGGACTTGGTTGCCGCAGTCAATGAACTGCTCATCGCCTGGATTTTTATCCTTGTCCAGCACGCCTAC
>JAJZZT010000401.1 GCA_021797415.1 Bacillota bacterium | reverse complement strand
TGAGAAAGGCCGACATGTCTTACGGCGCGAGCACCACGTTCGGTCCGGCGCCCTTTCCGACGAAGATCTACGGCAATCGCGTCTATCCCGCCGGCGTTTACACGGCGCTCCGGGTCACACTGGGCAGCGGCGCGGGCCAGAATTGGTGGTGCGTGCTCTTTCCTCCGCTGTGCTTTGTCGCACTGACAGACGGGGACGCGGTGGCGGCCACGCAGGCGTTTCCCGATTATCCTCCCCTGGCCGTCACATATGTGAGAGGTCCTGGGAACCAGCGTATTCCCGTGCAGTTGCGGCTCGCGGTGGTCGACTACGGCGAGCAGGCGCTCAAGATTTTTTCCGCTGAATTCTCGCATCTGTGGCACGAGGTGTTGGCCGCCCTGTAGCCCTGCGCCGCCGCGTTCGCGCCCCTTTTCGGACTACCTTGATACGGCAGGGCCGGGAGGTGAACGTCATTTCTCACACAGTACACTGGGTTTTCTCCACAGGCTCGCCGGGAAGCGACCGACAAGCGACAGTGCCGGGGCTGCCGGCCGGCCGGCGGGAACCCTCGCGAGCGGGTGTCGAACTGCGCCCGCTCGCGCCGCGCGAGATCTATGAACAGGCTGCCCGCGTCATCCGCGCCGGCGGCCTTGTCGCTTTTCCGACCGAGACGGTCTACGGGCTTGGCGCCGATGCGCAAAGTGAACAGGCGATCCGTGCCGTGTACGCGGCGAAGGGACGCCCCGCCGACAATCCGCTGATCGCCCACATCGCCCAACTGTCGCAGCTGTCCCGCCTGTGCGCGGCGGTCCCGCCGCTGGCGCATGAGCTCATGGCCACTTTCTGGCCCGGTCCGCTCACCATTGTGCTGCCCGCCGCGCCGGGCGCGCCTCGCGCGCTCACGGCCGGACTGCCGGATGTCGCCGTCCGCATGCCGCGCCATCCGGTTGCACTCGCGCTGATCCTGGCGGCGGGTGTGCCGGTCGCGGCGCCATCCGCCAACTTGAGCGGCAAGCCGAGTCCGACGGAAGCGGATCACGTGCTGGATGATCTCGCGGGGAAAATTGACGGCGTGATCGACGGCGGTCCCTGCGAGGTGGGCATTGAATCGACGGTCATTGCGCTGGACGAGTCGGGCGCCGTGGTCATCCTGCGTCCGGGGTCGATTGGCCGGGCGGAACTCAGCCGTTTCGGCGCACCTGTCCGGTACGATCCCGCACTGCTTGCGGGCGATGGTGCCGCGCCGCGCGCGCCGGGGCAAAAATACCGGCACTACGCGCCGCGCGCGCCTGTCCTTCTGGTCCGCGGGGGCGTACAACAGGCGGCGCTCGCCGCGATTGAGCGGTTTGCGGCGGAAATTTCCGCGGCGGGCGCCGCCGTGGCCGTGTTGACGGTCAGTGCGGCGCGCGCTCCAGACGGAGCGCGCCTGTGGCTGCCGCTCAGCTTTTCCGGCGCGGCGGAAGAAGTCGCGCGGGAATTGTACAGGGCGCTGCGGATGTGCGACGATGCGGGAGTGGACCGGATTCTGCTTGAGGGCGTCTCCGGCGGACAGGAAGGAGTGGCCGTGATGAACCGCATGGTCAAGGCTGCGGGAGGAAGAGTCGTAGAGGTGTAGCGCTGCCTGTCTCATGGTGGTACAGCCGATCGCATACACATGAGTGACAGTGCGTGCGAAAGGCGGCGATCTTCCGGTGGCGGGGACGGTATTCACAGTCCTGATGATTGGCATCGCGCTCGGCATGGACGCCTTCTCGCTGGGCATCGGCCTGGGAGCCCAGGGACTGCGCTGGCGGGATGTCGCCCGCTTGTCTCTCATGATCTCCTTCCTGCATGTTCTGCTTCCCTTGGGTGGGATTGCGCTGGGCGATGCGCTCCATCATCTGTTCGGCTCGACTTTTCAGAAGATCGGCGCCGCCTTGCTGCTGTTGCTCGGCGCGCGCATGACCCTGGAGGCGTTCCATCGCGACCCGGATCTGTTGCGGCCACCGCTTTCCGCCGGTCCTTTCAAGCTGCTCGCGTTTGCTTTCAGCGTGAGTCTGGACTCGCTGTCGGTCGGACTCAGCCTTGGCAGTCTGCACATCCATGCGCTGCTTGCCGCGCTCTTGTTTGGCGCATTGAGTGGCATCCTGTCGCTTGCGGGGTTATATTTGGGTAGGCAGGCGACGCATGCGCTCGGTGATTACGGCCAGGCTGCGGGAGGTGCGGTGCTGGTCGTTCTCGGACTGAAACTCTTCATGTGAACCGTCCGATATTCTGACACAGGGAAGTGGTCGCGTGCATTCGGTGTTATTCGTATGTACGGGAAACACATGCCGTTCTCCGATGGCGGAGTATCTGTTCAAAAAAATGATTGCCGAGTATGGATTGACCCAACAAATATCCGTTCGTTCGGCCGGATTGTCCTCCGTAGCGGGACAGCGCATATCGGATGGCGCGCGCAAGGCGCTGGAGCGGCGCGGATTTGAACATGCCGGGAAGCATCGCGCGCGGGGCGTGTCGCATGAACTGGTCCAGCGCGCCGATCTCGTGCTCACCATGACCATGGACCACAAGCGGGAGATGATCCGCCGTTTCCCCGAAGCGCTCGAAAAAGTGTACACGCTGCTGGAGTATGCGACCGCTGATGCGCGAACGAAGGAATTGTGGGAAGAGTGGCAGCAACTCACGGTCGAGACGCAACTGGCCCACGTGGGGACGGGCGACGCCGGCGACGATGAATACGTGACTGCCGAGGCCAGGCGATTGCGGCTTGAGTTTTTGCAGGACCAGTTGCCGTTGCTGGATATTCCCGATCCGTTCGGCCAGAACGAAGATGCGTACGAGTTGACGGCCGAAGAACTGGAGGCGGCGTGCGAACAGGTGTTATTGCGGTTGCGGCGCGAGCTCGCAAGAGATGATGGGGCGTGACGGAGGGGATGGATGAAGCCGGGATCGATATGGCGGCGCGCGCGCCGTCTATACGCCGGGGGGCGTGTTAGCGCGTATATGAAACGTGTATCGGAACGTATATGGAGGAGATCGCATGAGTCATTTATCTGCTATTGATCCGCTGGTCGCACAGGCGATCGAGGCGGAACGCAGACGACAACACGACAAGCTGGAACTGATCGCGTCGGAAAATTTCGTCAGCCAGGCCGTCATGGACGCAATGGGGACTGTGCTCACGAACAAATACGCGGAAGGCTACCCAGGGCGT
>JAJZZT010000292.1 GCA_021797415.1 Bacillota bacterium | reverse complement strand
CCAGGATGGAAGCGCGGGTTGTCGGAAAACCGGCCGTTGTCTCGGATGCGGGCGGCATCCCGGAGATGGTCAAGCATGGGAAGACGGGCCTCGTTTCACCGGTGGGGGACGCAAGAGCCATGTACGAAAATATGCTGCAACTGCTTAAAGACGAGAACCACCGTCAAGTATTGGGAAGAAACGCGCGCCAATGGGCCATGACGCAATGGTCCCTGCAGACGATGATGGCCCGGACGCTGGCGCTCTACAGGCGGCATTCGATCGAATTGTACCAATAATCTGATGAATTGTGCAAATAATCCGAGGAGGGTGGGCATCGTGCGGAACGGTCTCGCAAGACACAACCTGAGAGTCGTTGCAGGAAACAAACGGGGAGCGACGCCTTCACGGACGCGGACGGCGGGAAAGGCGGCAAAACCCAGGAAGGCGCACAGACGTGAAGCCATATTCAGGCTCGCCACCCCCAACGCGCAAGACCGCAGACCGCGCACACCGCCCAAAACCCACACGGCGCGCGCGGCGGTCGCATTGCACAGAAAAAAGGCGAAAGGCGCGCCGCGCAAAATAGCGGTGAAGCCGGACAGGATCGCGGCGAATCCGGACAGGATCACCGGGATCACCACGCTTCCCAGGGCGGAGTCTCGCGCCCCGTCGGCACAGCGTGCGGCCATGACGGCTCTCGCCCTGGAAAACAATGTGCTGCGCAGGCAGAACCGGGAACTCAAAACCATGCTGCAATCTCTGCAAAGGCAGCTTCACAGATCCGACGTTAACCAATCGCTTGCGATAAACAGATCGTTGGAAGCCGCCAACCGGGAACTGCGGGAAGAAATCAGGGCATTGCGCGCCCGCGCCGCCGCAGTCATCTCACTCGCTCCGGGCGCACCCCCGCGCCGCGAAGACCCATCCTTTCCATTCCCACCGCAACCCGTTCCAGAACCGGACCGCGCAACGGAACTCCCTGCGCCTCCCCCTGTCGCCGTCGCGCCGGAAGACGGAGGGACAGCCGACATCTACGACTCCCTGTTCACCGGCCATGTGGACACTCCCGACGTGATTCCCGACCCGGCTGTCTGGGATATCGTACAAGCCGGAGTCCCGGAGGATTATGTGATCCCTGATCCGGAATTCACCGAAGAACTCGCCAGAGCTCTTGCAGAGGAGCAACTCGGACGCACGACCGCCTCGTGACGGACGCCTGAGTTCGCCTGCTCCGCACCCTGCGGCCGATCGCGTGATCGGCCGCATGCTGCGCGAGGAGGTATGGCTGTTTATACCGGAATAGTTTATCCGGAATATAGTCTTCCATTCGACGATAAATATAATGACACAAAAGGCCCACTGCGCTATACTGTGGCTGTGCAATACAGCAACTGCTGTCCACAAGCCGACAAAAGGAGGCCAGGCAATGTTGTGCCCGCATTGCGGAATTGGTGTGCATTTGGAGCAGACCGGCTTTACGTCCCAATACGAGACGTTTTATTGCAAAAAATGCAAAGTCAAATACATCGCTTATGCGGTGGGCAATGGCGAGTTCAGTGAACCCGTCCCTCAACCGAAAGAAAAGGCCCCCGAAACGCGCGAATGACGGCATCCGTTCCGGGCGGCACCCCGGGTGTACAACGCTGTGTGCGGGGAGTGACAAGCCGGGTTTCAGCAGACTCCTCCTGTTCCTCCCGCCCTCCCGAAGGCTGACTCCGGCAAATCCCGGCGGCTCCCCGCACTCGCAACGCTGGAACAAGATGCACGACCGCGCGATACGCCGGACATGGCCAACAGGATATTATGACCGCCATTCGTCAAGCAGTTTTTCGAACTCGCGCGCGAAACGCCCGTCATCCTCGCACGTACGCGGCGCGGGTCCCCGCGGGAAACGCCCCGCCAGCCGCCCGTCACCCCGTTTGCGGGAAGACGCGCGCAACTTCGCGGCATGCGCGCGCGCCGCAAGCAACCCGTCGATATTGTCTCCCGTGAAACGCTGACCGCCGGTAGAAAGCGCGCGCCCTCCACGCGCAAGCACAAGAGCGGCCAACCCGTAGTCCTGCGTGATGACCGCATCGCCCGGGCGCATGCGGGCAAGGATCGCCAGATCGGTCGACTGCGGCGCCGCGTCGACTGTCACGTGGTGCTCCCCGTCCAACTCGTGCCGCCATGTGCTGACGGTGGTTACGGGAAAACCCCGTTTTTCGCACGTGTGACGGATGATTCCGAGCACAGTCCGGGGGCAGGCGTCCGCATCCACCCACACCATGGGAAGCTTCAACTCGTTTCTCTTCATCGTCGGCCCTCCGCAAAATTGTTCCAAACTCGACATGTCCCCAATCCAATTCCCCAAAACAGATGATGAAATCCGACAAAATCCGTGTTATTATAGAAAAATAAATTCGTCCACACGGACGACAACGACAAAGGGGGATCGTATTTTTGGCGAACACCGGCTGAGCGCATTAACCGCCGAAATCCGCGCAAACGCCGTTATACCGCAGCAGATATCTGCCGTTATACCGCGGCACATTATACGATCGAAAGTGATGATAGCTCCTTATGAAACTATTTGCCGAAAGACTGCTTGTCAAGATATTTTCGGTCATCATGATTGCCGTACTCGCCATTGTAGGCGTGATCGCCGTCAACACCACCCTGTCCCGCCGCGTCGTATCGAACATCTCGACGCTGGCCAACCGCGACATTCTCATCAGCCGCTACGCGTATGACGCCAATGCCGCGTTTCTCAGCATGGACGATCAGTCCAACATGTGGGTTGGGCTGTACCATTTTCACGACCCTGCCCTGTCCGCCGCAACCCTGCGCCAGATCCTGGCGGCGCAAAGCGCGCTGAACACCGCGCTTGCGCGTCTCACGCCCCTGCTTGCCGGACGTCCACAATCCGCACTGCTCACGCAGGCCAAAGCGAACGCGCGCACCTACGAGGGCTACTGGCAACAGGTGCACCGCGCCAACTCCACCAACCACAAAAAAGCCGAGCAGATCATGTTTCTGTCCAATACCGCCGCCTCCAACTCCCTGACGGCCGATCTCACACACATCGCCGCCTTCGGCAAAATGTTGATTGCACAGCGCGCCGAGCAGTCGATCGGCCTCGCGCATTTCATGGAAATCATCGAACTGGTCGGCGGCGCCATTGTGATCTTGTTCAGCGGACTGGTGCTCTGGATGCTGCACCGGATTC
>JAJZZT010000160.1 GCA_021797415.1 Bacillota bacterium | reverse complement strand
CCGAAGTGGCCGCCTGTCTTCATGATTTCATTGATGAGAAATTCGCGAATTTCACCCGCAAGTGTCTCCAATTCATCCATGGCCAGCGATTTTACATCGTCCGGCCCGTTCACGCGCTGTAGAAGCATCTCAAAGCCACCCTTTCACGCACCCACCGATGGAACGCCCTCGGTCGCGAAACCACCCCTTGAACACACGCGCCAAAAAGTCTATAAATGTTCGCCAAAACGCATGAAAAGTATAGCACAGCCCACCACGCGCTTCAATTTTCCGCTCAATGGTCGCGCTGGGTCAAGTAGCGCGCAAGCTCCGCCAGAATGTGCGGCTCGGCAATCTGGCCGGCGGCAATATGTTCTATTGCTTCCTTCGTCAGCCGCTCCACCTCGCGGGCGGACGCCTCCACACCAAACAGGGCGGGATAAGTGGACTTGCCATGCGACGCGTCGACACCGGGACTCTTGCCGAGCAGCGCCTGACTGCCCGTAACATCCAGGATGTCGTCGACGATCTGAAACGCCAGCCCGACGCGCTCCGCGTACTCGGTCAACGCGAAAAGGACGCCGTCCGGCGCACCGGCGGCGATGGCTCCCATGCGCACGGCGGCGCGCAGCAGGGCGCCGGTCTTATGGCTGTGAATAAAATTTAACTGTTGCGCGTCCAGAGAACGACCTTCCCCGAGCATGTCGGCCACCTGCCCGCCGACCATCCCCAGGCATCCACTGGCGGTGGCCAGTTCATCCACCAGCCTGACCAGCCGCCCGGGAGGAACGGGAGCGCGCAGCACCGCAGAAAATGCGAGGGTCAACAGTGCGTCGCCCGCGAGAATCGCCATGGCTTCGCCAAAAACGCGGTGGTTCGTGGGCCTGCCTCGCCGGTAGTCATCATTGTCCAGCGCGGGAAGATCGTCGTGGATCAGCGAATACGTATGGACAAATTCGAGCGCGCACGCCACCGGAGCCAGCCTTTCTGGCTCCGCGCCGCAAGCCGCCGCCGCCGCAAAACAGAGTGCGGGTCGCAGCCGCTTGCCGCCGCCAAGCGCACTGTACCGCATCGCCGCGAACAGTTCCCGCGGGCGCTCATCCAAAGGCGGCAGCAGTTGCTCCATGGCGGCTTCCACCCAGGCCGCGCTAGTGCCAAGGAATGATACGGCCTCGTCACTCTCCGGCACTTTCATCTTCCTCCACCGCGAACGGCCGCGTCACGATTTCCTGTTCCTCCTGCGCCAGCACCATCTCAATGCGCTGTTCCGCAGCCTTCAGGCGATCCCGGCAGTCGCGCACCAGCCGCATGCCGGACTGATAACGCAAAATCGCCTCGTCAAGCGGCAGGTCGCCCCGCTCCAGTTCCTGCACGACGCGCTCCAGTTCCGCGAGCGCAGCCTCAAAACTCAACTCCTGCTTCGCATCCTCATCACGTTCCGCCATGTGTTCCGCCACCTCCGTACACCCCCCAGACCTGGCAATCCAGCCAACCGTCCGCCAATTGAACGCGCAATGCGTCGCCCGGCTGAACGTCGTCAATCGACCTGATCATGCGCTGTCCCGGCGATTTGTATGCGATGGCGAACCCGCGCCCCATCACCGACAGAGGATTCAGGAGCGCCAGTCGTTCGCCCGCGTGCGCCAGCGCGGCGCGCCTGTCCGCGACAAGTTGCCGGCAGGCGCGCTGCAGGCGCGCTTCCGATGTCTGCAGCCCAAGCGACAGCAGTTGTGAGCGAACGGCGGGAGACCGGCGCGCCAGCCGCAGTTCAAGCGCCGACACCGCCTGCACACCCGCGCGCACCCGCGTCTGCAGAGATTGACGCAGCGAACGTTCGGCCTGGTCGGTGCGCTGGTGCAGCAGAGCCACGCGCCTGTCAACCTGCCCCAACGCGCGGCTTTGCGCCAATTGCTCCAACCGCGACTTCGCCCGTGTCAGCCCGCCGGAAACGGCCTGTCTCAGGCGTCCCGCAAGAGCGGACAGGCGGGCGTCAATCTCGCGCCAGTCCGGGGCAACCAGTTCCGCCGCCGCGGTGGGCGTGGCGGCGCGCACATCGGCGACAAAGTCCGCGATCGTCGTGTCCGTCTCGTGCCCGACCGCCGACACGATGGGAATGTCGGCCGCTACGATCGCCCTGGCCACCACCTCCGTATTGAAGGCAAACAATTCCTCAAACGATCCGCCGCCGCGCCCGACAATCATGACATCGGCCAGGTCGCGTTCACACACCAGGCGGATGCCCTGCGCTATCTGTCGTGGCGCATCGTCTCCCTGGACGGCCACGGGAATGATCCGCAGCAGCGCGGGCGGGTAACGCCTCGCAAGCGTCGTGACCATGTCGCGCACCGCGGCGCCTGTCGCCGACGTCACCAGGGCGATGCGTGCGGGAAAAGGAGGCAGCGGGCATTTGCGAGCGGGAGCGAACAGCCCTTCCGCATCCAGCGTCTCCTTGAGCTGCACGAACGCGAGATAGAGTGCTCCGACCCCGTCCGGTTCGATCAAGTCGGCGTACAGTTGATAATCGCCCATGCGTTCAAAAACACTCACGTTTCCCTGTACGATCACGCTCATCCCGTCGCGGACAGAGAAACGCAAAAAGCGCGCCCGCCCCGCGAACATCACCACGCGCAGCCGCGCCCTGTCGTCTTTCAGCGTAAAATAAAGATGACCGCTCGCGGGTTTGCTCACATTGGACACTTCCCCGCGAACGGCTACACCGCAAAGGTCGCCGGACCCCTCAATCAAATCCTTGATCCGTTGCGTGAGTTCCCACACCGTCTTTGCCGGCCGCGCCCGCACCGCCGCATCGCTCACAGAACCACCCCGCTACACCTGTCGCAGTGTCGCCTGCGCCGCTTTCACCGTATTGTGCAGCAACATCGCGATGGTCATGGGACCGACGCCGCCCGGAACGGGCGTGATTGCGCCGGCCACCCGGGAAACGGAAGCAAACTCGACGTCGCCGACCAGTCTGTCGGCGACACGATTGATCCCCACATCGATCACAACCGTTCCGGGGTGGACCATGTCTCCCGTGATCATCTCCGGGCGGCCGACCGCAGCCACCAGGATGTCGGCCTGCCGGGTGATTTCCGCCAGTCCGCGCGTCCGCGAATGGCAGATGGTGACGGTCGCATTGGCTTGCAGCAACAACTGCGCCATCGGTTTGCCGACAATGTTCGACCTTCCGACGATCACCGCGTGCCTGCCG
>JAJZZT010000426.1 GCA_021797415.1 Bacillota bacterium | reverse complement strand
TATTCGAACTGAGGCCGCAGAGAGCCACGGGAAAGGCTTGTACGGAGGTGGTCAAACTGGCGCACAGCGTTCGCATATGGATCATCACGGGCCTGTCGGGTGCCGGGAAGACCGTCGCCGTACAGAGCCTGGAGGATCTCGGATTTTTTTGCGTCGACAATCTTCCGCCCGCACTCATTCCGAAGTTTGGCGAACTGGTTCGTCAATCGGCGGACCGGTTGCAGCGCGCCGCCCTTGTCTGCGATACGCGCGGCGGAGAATTTTTCAAGGATTTGTTCCAAGCGCTGGACGATCTTGAGGAATACGGGATCCCCTATCAGATCATTTATCTGGAGGCGGACGACGACAGCCTGGTCAGGCGCTACAAGGCGTCGCGCAGGCGCCATCCGTCCGCGCAAAGGGGGCGTCTGCTCGACGGCATCGCGCATGAACGGACGCTGCTGGTGGAGGTGCGCCGCCGGGCTGATCTGGTGCTTGACACCAGCCGTCTGCGCCCGGCCGATCTCAAGGATCTACTGACACACCACGTCCAGGCGGCGACGCAAGGAGGCGGGCTGGAACTTCACGTGGTGTCGTTCGGCTTCAAGTACGGCATTCCGATCGACGCCGATCTTGTATTTGATGTCCGTTTCCTTCCCAACCCGTACTATGTCGACGAATTGCGCATGCGTACGGGATGCGACCGGGATGTGTACGATTATGTCATGAAGTGGCCGGAAACGCAGCAGTTCACGGCTAAACTGTTTGACATGCTGGATTTTCTCATTCCCGAATACACGCGGGAAGGCAAGGCGCAACTGGTGATCGGCATCGGTTGCACGGGCGGGCGGCACCGGTCGGTGGCGGTCGGCGAACGCCTGCGGGAGCACTTGCAAAAGACACACGCGGTGACGGTTGAGCATCGCGATGTCGCGCGGGATGGTGAGCGATGAGACGCCGGATGAGAGAATGGTCGTGGCTGGTTCTCGCGTTTGGGTCGGGGTTGATCGTCGCAACGTTTGCCGTACAGATCCCCGCGCTCAAATGGTGGATGTTTGGCACGGTCTGCGTCGTGTTCGGCGGAATTTCCATCGCGGCGCTGTACCTGCGCGACAGGGCGCGGGAGAAATTGCAGGCGTTACAGGTGGCGCGCCGGCCGCGCGTCGTCGCCATCGGCGGCGGGACCGGCCAGCCCGTCCTGTTGCGTGGGCTCAAGGGCCAGGACGCCGAAATCACGGCGGTCGTCACGGTGGCCGACGACGGCGGGAGTTCGGGGAGGCTGCGTTCGGAACTGTTCATGCCGCCTCCGGGCGACATCCGCAACTGTCTGGTCGCGTTGGCCGACACGGAACCGTTGCTCGAAGAACTGCTGCAGTACCGGTTCGACACGCGCTCGGAACTGTCCGGGCACAGTTTCGGGAATCTGTTCCTGGCCGCCATGACGAGCATCACGGGCGATTTTGAGACGGCGGTCAAGGAAACCAGCCGCGTGCTCGCAGTGCGCGGGCGAGTCCTGCCGGCCGCGCGCCAGGAGGTCAGTCTGGCGGCCGTTTTCGAAGACGGTTCGCGCGTTTTGGGCGAATCCCAGATTCCGCTTCAGGGGAAGCGGATCCGCCGCGTGGAACTGGTTCCGGCGGATGTCGAACCGCTGCCCGAGGTGCTGGACGCGGTTCGGCAGGCCGACGCGATCGTGGTGGGACCGGGCAGCCTGTACACCAGTATCCTTCCGAATCTGCTGGTGCCCGGCATCGCGGATGCGATCCGCCGCTCGCCGGCAAAGGTGATCTATATCTGCAACGTGATGACGCAGCCTGGCGAGACGGACGGATATGCGGCGTCGGATCACGTGCAGGCGGTGTACGATCACGTCGGCCTGGGGCTGTTTGACATGATCATCGTCAATTCCGCCACCGTGCCGGTATCGGTGATTGAACAATACGAATCCAAAGGATCCCATCCGGTGGTGGCCGATGTGGAGAAGTTGCACAAACTCGGCCTCACCGTGATCGCGCGCAACTTTCTTCACTACGCCATGTATGCGCGCCATGACGCGGATTTGGTAGCGACACAGGTGTTGTCGCTCATCGGACGGGAGCATCGCCGCAAATAGCCGCGACCGACGGTAACCGCAATCTCACGTGGGGGGCTTTTCGATGTCGTTCGCTGCGCGCACGAAAAAAGAAGTCACACAGGCGCACGGGAAGTCCTGCTGCGAAAGGGCGGAGCTGCTCGCGTTGCTCAGCCATTGCGGGCAGATCGTGCGGCAGGAAGAGAATCCGGTGCTTGATGTCGCCACGGAGAATGCTGCCATCGCGCGGCGCATCTACACGCTGCTGAAGGAACATTCGGGATCGCCGCTGGAGGTTCTGGTGCAGCGCAAGATGAGACTCAAGAAGAACAACGTCTATATTGTCCGCATGCGCCGCGCGCCGCTGGAGTTTCTGGAGCGCATGGACCTGCGTTGCAAAGACGCTGTTTCCGAACGGATTCCTCCGGCGTCCGTGCGCCGCTCCTGCTGCAAGAAGGCGTATCTGCGCGGCGCTTTTCTTGGCGGGGGATCTGTCAACGATCCGGACGGCACTTCGTACCATCTTGAGTTGCAGAGCCGGAGCCGCGCGCACGCGGAGGCGCTGTGTGACCTGATGGCAGGGTTTGAACTGCATGCAAAAGTGATCGTGCGCAAACGTGGTTTTGTCATTTATGTAAAAGAGGGCGAAAAGATCGTCGAATTTCTGGGATTGATCGGCGCCCATCAAGCCCTGCTGCACTTTGAGGATGTGCGCATCGTCAAGGAGATGCGCAACCAGGTCAACCGGCTGGTGAACTGCGAGACAGCCAATCTCAACAAAACGATTTCCGCCGCCGTGCGACAACTGGAAAACATCCGTTTTCTGGAACAGGAGATCGGCCTGGACCGGCTTCCTCCCAAATTGCGCGTCGTGGCCGAGAAGCGGCTGGCCCATCCGGAAATCACGCTCCAGGAACTGAGTGAGGCGCTGCCTGAGAGGGTGAGCAAGTCGGGCTTGAACCATAGGCTGAGAAGATTGGACGAATTGGCACAAAAGTTGCGCTCTAAACAGGGACTGACGTAGCATGTGCCGCGCTTTACTGGTATAATGTGATAATTAAAGGCATAGTCGTATATGCCTGTTTGCTTGTCAATTTTCTGAGTGAGATTTTGTGCGTCTGAGGACGCTTACAGGAGGCACGTATG
>JAJZZT010000005.1 GCA_021797415.1 Bacillota bacterium | reverse complement strand
CTTCCGATCGGCCACCCGCACACACCTCTCCCCGGATACCTTGCGTCTCCCACTCCCACATTGTACAAGCACACCGGCCAAAACACAAACATTTGTTCGCATAAAGAAATAGCCTTTAGCGAAAATTGGGTTTCTTCCATGCCTCTAGCGCCGAAAACCGCCGCTGCCCGAGCGCGGCCGGGCCGGTTCGAGATTCACCCGCGCGCCGTTCACGCGCGATTGTCTGAGCGCTTCAAAGACGAACGGGGCCGACTCCTCCATGACCTCGACAAACGAAAAGCGGTCAAAGATGTCGATCTTCCCGACGGCATTGCTCGGAATCCCCGCCTCCTCCGCGATCGTGCGCACCAGGTCGCCGGGCGTCATGCGCGAGACGCGACCCAGGTTGATGAAAAAGCGCACCATGCCAGGCGCTCCGCCTGTATCGCCAAAATCGTAATGCTCGGTTTCCTCCGGCTCCAGTTCTCCGGCCGATGCGAGCTTTAAGGCGGCCGCCGCGAGATCGATCGGATCGAGTTCGTCGGCCAGGTTGCCGAGGATGGCCCGGTAGTGGCTGAGACCGCCCTCCTGCACGGCCGCCTGCAGGCGATCGCGCCAGATTTCCGCCTGCCGCTCCGCCACGTCCGCCACCGACGGAACCTCGCGCGACGCGATCACGGCGCGCGTCTCGCGCTGGATAACCTTGAGCATGCGAAACTCCCGCGGCGTCACGAGCGTGATCGCCAGTCCGCGGCGGCCCGCGCGGCCCGTGCGGCCGATCCGGTGCACGTATCCCTCGGTGTCCTGCGGCATGTCGTAGTTGATCACATGAGTGACATTCCCGACATCAATCCCGCGCGCCGCCACATCGGTCGCCACCAAAAGCTCGATCTCGCCCCCCCTGAACCGCTTCATCACCCGGTCGCGCTGCGCCTGGCTGAGATCGCCGTGCAGCCCGTCCGCGAGATAACCGCGCGCAATCAGCGCCTCGGTCAGTTCGTCGACGCCGCGCTTCGTGCGGCAAAAAAGAATGCCGAGCGTGACGTCCTCGCTGTCGATGATGCGGCAGACACTCTCCAGCTTGTTGCGTTCAAGCACCTTGTAGTACACCTGATCGATCAGGGGGACCGTCAATTCGTTGGTCGTCATCTGCACGTGCTCGGGATTGCGCATGTAGCGGTTGGCGAGGCGCCTCACCTCGGACGGGATGGTCGCCGAAAACAGCAGCGTCTGGCGCTCGGCCGGCGTCGCCTGCAAGATCGTCTCGATATCTTCAATAAAACCCATGTCGAGCATTTCGTCCGCCTCATCCAGCACCACTGTCTGGACCTTGTCCAGCTTCAGCGTGCCCCGCCGCAGATGGTCGAGCACACGCCCCGGCGTGCCGATCACGATATGCACGCCCTGTTCCAGCGCCCGGATCTGGTGCCCGATCGATTGCCCGCCATAGATGGGCAGTGTGCGCGCCCGCTTGAATTTTGCGATCTTGCGCAGTTCACCGGCGACCTGAATCGCAAGCTCCCGCGTCGGCAGCAGGATGATCGACTGCACATGCCGTCCCGTCGTGGCGTTTTCCACCAGCGGGATGCCGAATGCCGCCGTTTTGCCCGTGCCTGTCTGCGCCTGCCCGATCACGTCCTTGTTTTCCATGATCAGCGGTATGCAGGTCGCCTGAATCGGCGACGGCTCCTCATACCCCATTTCGTCGATCGCTTCCTGCAATTTCTTGCTCAAATTGAACTGCAAAAACGTAGTCATCCAGTTTAGCTCCTTCAGCATTCAGTTCTTCTTTGATATTTTTGTCCATTTTGTGCTACAGAAAACACAACTTGTACTACAGAGAACACAACAACTCGTGCAAACCGGTTTTTGCGGCGCGCACGCGAATCTGCGCCCGGTCCCCGGGAAACACCCGCCTGCATACGCGATCGACGGTCGGTCCCGCAATCGCGATGTACACGAGCCCGACCGGCTTTTCCGGCGTTCCGCCGTCCGGTCCCGCAATACCCGTCACGGCCACGCCCCAGTCGGACGAAAGCGCCCGGCGCACACCCTGCGCCATCTGTCGCGCCGCCTCTTCGCTCACGGCCCCCTCCGCCTCCAGCACAGCCGGCGAAACACCCAGGGCCCCCACCTTCACGGCGTTGTCGTACGCGACGACAGCGCCGCGAAAACTGTTCGAACAACCCGGAATATCGACGATCATGGAGGAAAGCGCGCCCCCCGTGCAACTCTCGGCGCAGGCGACCGTTTCCCCTCTGGCCGCGAGCGCGCGCAGCACCACGACGGGAAGCGTCTCATCGTCATGGCCGTAAACATACTGTCCGACACGCGCCAGAACCGCCTCCTGCAGGGGAGCGATCAGCCGTCCGGCCTCCCTCTCATCCGCCGCCGAGGCCGTGAGCCGTAACACCATCTCGCCTTCCCCGGCAAGCGGCGCGATCGTCGGATTGCCCTGTTGTTCAAGCAGATCCCGCAGGCGCTGCTCGACATCCGACTCGCCGATCCCGAACAGGCGGATCACCCGGCTGAAGATCGCCCCGGCGCCCCGCAGAGCCACCAGCAGAGGCCGCACGCTCTCCACAAACATCGGCCGCATCTCAAGCGGCGGCCCCGGCAAAAGGAAGATGTGACGCATCCCGCTTTGCACGTATTGCCCTGGCGCAGTGCCGCGCGGGTTGGGCAAAAATTCGGCCTCGCCGATCCGCATGGCCTGCCGGCGGTTGTTTGCGGCCGGAGTCCTGCCGAGACGGGCGAAATACGGCGCCACATATCGCTCAAACGCCTCTTCTGAGTAGGTCAATGGCTGTCCTGTCGCCGCAGCCACCGCAGCGCGCGTCATATCATCTTCCGTCGGGCCCAGGCCGCCTGTCACGATGACGATGTCCGAACGCTCCAAAGCCTGCGCAATGGCATCCCGCGCGCGTTCCACATTGTCCCCGACGGCGCCGTGCCGGTACACCGCGATACCGATGGCCGCAAGTTCGCACGAGAGATAGCGCGCGTGCGAATTGTCGATTTGCCCCAAGAGAATTTCCGTGCCAATGGCGATCAATTCGGCGTCCACTGTGCCCCTCCCGCGTTCACCGCCAAAAATGGTCAGTGCGCCGCTTCAATAATGCTCCAGTTCTTCACAAAGTAATCCGCTCCGCTGATCACCGTCATGACGACAGCCGCATACAGCAAGATTGTCGCCACCGGCAGGCCCGTGTAAACAAATGGGT
>JAJZZT010000305.1 GCA_021797415.1 Bacillota bacterium | reverse complement strand
ACAAAAGGAGCGCACCTTCATATGCTTGTTCTCTCCGCCGTCCTTCCGGCGTTGATCCTGCTGGCCATCGTGTACGCCGCCGACCGGCACAAGGAACACCCGCGGCACGTCCTGCCGCTGTTTCTGGCCGGCGCGCTCATCGTGCTGCCGGCCGGCCTGTGCGAACGCTACCTGCTCGATCTGTACGCGGCGACACCCAATCCTCCCTCGGGTTTTCTGGCCACCCTGGTCACTGCGTTTTTTGTCGCCGGGATCACCGAGGAAGGGTTTAAATGGCTCGCCTTCCGGCGTCTCGTTTATCATAAAGCGTTCTTCGAGGAAATGTACGACGGTGTCCTGTACGCGGTGGCGATCGGCCTGGGATTTGCGGCCGTGGAAAATATCCTGTACGTGACGAGCGACGGATTGCAGACCGCCTTCGTCCGGGCCTTCACCGCCGTCCCCGCGCACGCTCTGTTCGGCATCGCCATGGGTTTTTACTTCAGCAGGGCAAAGTTTTCCGGAGAATCGCTCTGGCCGAGTTTTGTGGTACCCGCACTGTTGCACGGCACGTATGACGCATTCGCGCTCGCGCGCGGTTTTTGGGCCAATCTCGCCCTCATCGGCTACCTGATGTGGCTCGTGCGATTCAGTTGGATCCGCGCAGCCGACCTGTGGTCGCGCGACAGACGCCCCCCTTACCGCACATCATGACCCATGCTGCCAAACGGTTCGGGACTCTCCCGCAGGCCCTCAAAGAGAAACAGGATGCCGTCCGACGTTTTCCATATGGTCATCTGCACCGCATCATCAAGCATGAGCAGATGAAATAGATTCATGTCCGTTTTGAAATACGGACTGAGATGTTCATCGTGCAGCCGTAGTTCCAGCACGCGAAAACGGTCCCCCGTCGCGACGGGCAGTCCTCCGGTCGCCTGCCATTCGGCAATCTGACTGTCGTCCAGAGTCCGTCCTCTGGCCTTTTGCCGGATGTATTCGTACAGGCCTTTCGCGGCCTTCGCCTTGCGGCTCGACTCTGTTAGCAGTCCGTAATGCATATGCGTCAACCCTTCCGAGTCACACCGATGTACCCGCATGGACAGTATACAATGAATGCCCGGATCCCGAATGGGTTGGACAGCACATTTCCCACTGGCCTTTATGCTGCTTTCCAGCTACCATATTCATATCGACCACAGGAGCGCCATCCCATTCCAAGCATGCGGGGAGTGTCATTCATGCGGAACGCAAGCACCCTGATCGAACGCGTGACGCTTTCAAAAGCCATTGAAGGAGAACTGCGGACGTTTGAAGTGGACCTGCACCAGACGGAAGGCGGGTATTCAGTCTATGTGTTCGATCCGGATGAGGCTTTTGACGCCGAACCGCTTTATTTTGCTACGGCGGGCGAGGCGAAATCCGTATTCTTGCGCTTTGTGACACTCATCAAGGAAGAACCTGTGAGTGCCATCGAGTCTCCGTATGATTTTGCAGAACGGGTGCTGTGGAAACTTGCCATTTGTCCACACTCCGATCAAAGTACAGTTGACTCCGTATGATTTTGCAGAACGGGTGCTGTGGAAACTGTCCCGACAGTCCGTCATGCGGACCAGATGGGATCATTCCGGACAAAGAAGCTGCGGCAAAGAGCGCTCGGCGTCGCGATTGACGACCAGGACGCGGGTCCCGCTCCCCTCGGCGGCAAGCGGCAAACGGCGAACCGGATCCATGGTCAGCGTGGTGCCGACAACCAGCAGGACATCCGCTGTGCTGATCCAGTTTTGCGCTTGCAAGAGACCGTGCACGGCCTGCCCCTCCAGCACCAGATCAGGCCAGAGCAGGCCGCCGCAGGCAGCGCAAAACGCCTGCCGGGAAGCGCAAGCGTTCAAGGGATAAAGCGAGCGACAGCCTGTGCAGCGGATCCGGTGCAATGCGCCGTGAAGTTCAATCACGTCGCGCGATCCGGCTCTCTGGTGCAGACCGTCCACGTTTTGCGTGATGATAAGCGCGCCGCTTTTCGCCAGCACTTCGTGCGCGGCGTTCGGCCTGGCCTTTGACCACGACCGCATCATGCCGGCGTAAAAGTGCCGGTATTCGGCGACATGCCGCTCCGCCAGATCCAGCCGGAACAAATCGCGCAAGGATCGTTCCCCCATGCGGGTGCGCAGAGTCGGCAGACCGCTCGCGACACTGATGCCGGCGCCCGTGAGAGCGACGATGCGTTCGGCGTCCGCGCACCATTTCCTGGCGAGATGCAAGGGTGTCATCCTGCCCAAACGCACCAAACGCGTCGCCCCCTTGACGAGTGATCCCCGATATAGTATTCTTTTACAAACTACACATCCAAAAACGATGACGGAAACGATTCGACGATCGGACCTACCGTCTGCGGCCCGCAGCCGCGATGGACAGAGATCTGGCGGATGGTGCAAGCCAGCGGAAAACCGTCGAGTTCCAGCATTCCCGAGTGAACCCCGAAAACGCGCGTTCGTGAGTAGGCGGCTTACGCGATACCGCGTTACTGGTTCGGTGAGTGACCGATTGAGCCATCCCGCCGGAAGACGGGATGGGAAGTAGGGTGGCACCGCGAGCGTTGAATGAACCGCTCGCCCCTATGCGCGTGGCGATGGGGGTGAGCGGTTTTTATTGTGTCTCCTCATCCGCCTGGTATGTCTGCAATCCCATTCTATAGCAAGGAGAGGATCTCCATGTTTGGCGAAAAACACGTCCTTCGCATCCCCGGTCCGACTCCGGTCCCGCCCGAAGTGACGCGCGCAATGACGCACGCGATGATCGGCCACCGCAGTTCCGATTTTTCCGCGTTGCTCGCGGATGTTGAACAGCGCCTGCGTCCCCTGTTCGGCACGGCGGGGGATGTCGCGATTCTTGCCGGCACCGGCACCGCAGGTCTGGAGGCGGCTGTGCAGAACATGATTCGTGCGGGCGAACAGGTGCTTGCAGTGTCCAACGGCAACTTCGGCGACCGGTTCGCCGACATCGCATCCAGGACGGGCGCACGCGCCGAAGTGCTCCGTTACGAGTGGGGCCAGGCGGCCGATCCGGAAGATATTGACCGCCTCCTGACCGAACACCCAGCCATCAAGACGGTGCTTTTGACACACTGCGAGACATCCACGGGCGTGCTGAATGACCTGGCGTCCATTGCCCGCGTCGTGCGCACGCACGACGGCCATCTGATCGTCGACGCCGTCAGTTCCTTTCTC